>DASQGY010000347.1:0-30737 GCA_035632375.1 Bryobacteraceae bacterium
GGATCGGAATGCGAGACTTCGCGCACGCTCGCGTCTCGCAAATTTCCGCTGACCATCCCGCGCAGGATGTTTTCCTTCTCTGTATCAGTCGCATCGAGAAAGACGCGGCGAATCCTCGATTCCATGCGTCCACGAAATTCGACTCGTGCAGAACCTTCGTACTCACCGTTCGCGTTGAGCTTTCCCCTGACGGCCATGGCGAGTCGCTGTTGAACGGGCGAGTTCAGGGGAATCTCAATGACGGCAGTCTTGCCGGCCACCATGAGAGCGTTTCGCCCCCGTACTCCAGGCTGTAAGACCTGGGGAGAGACCGGTCCCATCGATGTGTCGAGAAAAATTGTGCCCGACTTGGATTCGACAGCGACAAACTCGTGGTTGAATTGCTCGGGTTGCGGAACATCCCGAAGTTGAACGCCAACGCCTGGCGTAGTCAATACTGGGTGTGCTTTGAACCCTAAGGCGGTCAGTAGAGCGTTCAGGAGCGCCGTTTGATCCTTGCAATCGCCGTACGCATTATGTAGCACAACGGCAGCGGAATGCGGCTGCAAGCGCCCCAAGCCGAACGAAATGCTGACGTAACGTACTTTCGTTGCCACGTACGTATACAGCGCGGCAACGCGTTCCTCATCCCTAGTCTTGCCTACTGTTAATTTGGCTGCCAATGCCATGATCTCGGGAGATGGCGCGCTGGCTTCGTGGTTCAACGTAGTTATCCACTCGCCGAACGCATCCCAGGACAGAATGGAACTCACCGCGAACAGCGGTAGTAGCGCCGCCACGTGGGACTTCGATGCCTCTGGATTGGTCGTGGTCCAGGTCTCGATACGCCTGCCGTTAGCCATCTCCGTCTTGCCGTGAATCGTTTCGCTTTCGTAGAAGGCGACTTTTCTATCCGCGGGCAAATCGAGAACCACGGTTTCGGAGTGAACCGGTACACCGGTTGTAAGATGATGCGAAAACCAGAATTCGCCCGGCTTCATCCACTTGTGAATGTGTTGCACCGCCTCGTATTCGACCGAGTCGCCCGTCTCGACATTCGGCGGCAAAATGGTTTTGACTCTGGAGTCGCTGAAGCCCTGTGTCAACGTGTCGTCAGATAGTGGGGCGTCAATGGCGCTGGCGGGATCGCCCTGAACCACCGAGCCATCCTTCTTCAAGGTCTTGATCGATTGGATCTCAAGCGTGTGGAAGGCGGAGATGTACGGAAGGTGGATCCGGCTGACGACATCGCGGCCGTGTGCAGTAAGCGCTCGAAACCGCGCATGGTAAACAATCTCGGCCGTATCGCCAGCGCCAACGCGATACGTAGTTTCCGATAGTTCGATCTCCCAGTCGTGCTGCGTGGCGGCTGTAATTCTCCTCTGGAGGAGCAGAATGAGGAAGGGCAGCAGCAATGCAACCAGATTTTTTCTGGAAATGCCGAACATGATTTCTGGAATCAAGTTCCTCCAGATTATCAATTAAATCTCTTCTGCGGGCGCCGGCCGGAGCCGTACCAAACCGGCCGTCATCCGCCGTCCCTCTGCTACAATACGAATTCCCCGAATGGACCAACTGAAAGCACTCATCCGCGAAGTGCCCGATTTCCCCAAACCGGGCATCAACTTCTACGACATCACCACTCTCCTCAAGGACAAGAGCGGATTCAAAAGCATCATCGATTCGCTCGCCGCGCGCTACCGATCCACACCCATCGACGTCGTCCTCGGCATTGAAGCGCGCGGATTCATCATCGCGCCCGCCGTCGCCTACGCCTTGGGCTACGGATTCATCCCCGTCCGCAAGGAGAAGAAACTGCCGGCTGAGCGCGCGCGCATCGAGTACTCGCTCGAATACGGCAAGGACGTGCTCGAAATCCACAAGGACGCTATCACGCCGGGCCAGAACGTGCTGATTATCGACGATGTCCTGGCCACCGGCGGGACCGCCGCCGCAGTCGCCAAACTGGTCGAGATGCTTAAGGGCAAGGTGGCCGGCCTCGGCTTCATCCTGGAACTCGATTTCCTGAAAGGGCGCGAGAAGCTTGCAGGCTACGATGTCCACTCGCTCCTGCAGTACTAAATGACCATCCGCGTCCGGGTCCGCTCCCTGGCCAAGATCAACCTGGATCTGCGGGTCTTGAACAAGCGCCCCGACGGCTATCATGAGCTCCGAACCATCTTCCAGACCGTCTCTCTGGCCGACACCATCGACATAGACTACTCGCCCCACCGCACCAGGATCGATCTCAGCTCAAACTTGAATATTCATGACGATCTTGTTGTTAGAGCAGCAGATAACGTCCTTGCCGCAACTGGAAAAGCCGCCCAGATTGGCTTCGTTTTGCGCAAGCGGATCCCGCTCGGCGCGGGCCTTGGCGGCGGCTCCAGCAATGCGGCGGCGGTGCTGATGGTCCTTCCCCGGCTGCTCGGCAGGCCACTTCCCATGGGGAAATTGATGGAACTGGCGGCCGCCTTGGGTAGCGATGTTCCGTTCTTTCTGCTGGGGGGAACAGCCGCCGGACTCGGCCGCGGAACCGAGCTTTACCCACTGCCGGACCTTCCCAGCCTCCCCGCCCTACTCGTCACGCCGGGCATCCATGTTTCGACACCCGGCGCCTACACAGCCCTCAATCGAGGATCGGCGGCGGACGCTACCCCTGATGTGACCGAGTTCCAATCCCTCGCCTGGCGGCTAAGCAGCGCCCCATCCAGCGACTGGGATTGCGTTAACGATTTTGAAACGGTTGTCTTCCGCCAACATCCTCAACTAAAATCAATTAAGGGAAAGCTGCAGAAGTTGGGCGCCCGGCCGGCGTTGATGAGTGGGAGCGGTTCCACGGTATTTGGAATCTTCCCCAGCCGTGAGCTTCGCGACCGTGCCGCCAGGATGTTTCGGCGAGAGTTCGCCGGCGATCAGGTTCATTCCGTCCAGTTGGTAAGTCGAAGCCGCTACAGTGGTCTCTGGAGGCGGCAACTGGAAAGTGTCCGTGGATAGGAAATTATGGCTGGGGCCGTTGCACGACCGGTACGCAAGATGAGATTCGATCAACTAAAAATCTTCACTGGCAACGCCAATCCGTCATTGGCAAGCAAGATCTGCGGGTCGCTCGGCTGCACGCTGGGCGCGGCCTCGGTAGAGCCGTTTTCCGACGGCGAAATCCGGCTGCAGATCATGGAGAATGTGCGTGGCGCCGATGTTTTTGTGGTGCAGCCCACCTGCACGCCCGTCGACCGGCACCTGATCGAAGTCCTGCTGATGATCGACGCCCTGAAGCGCGCCTCTGCGGAACGCATCACCGCAGTGCTACCCTATTATGGGTATGCGCGGCAGGATCGAAAAGATAAGCCGCGGATGCCTATCTCCGCCCGGTTGATTGCCAATCTGATTCAGACGGCCGGCGCGGATCGTGTGCTTGCTTTGGACCTGCACGCGGCCCAGATCCAGGGGTTCTTCGATGTTCCAGTGGATCACTTATTTGCCGCGCCGGTGATGATCGAATACTTCGACTCCGTCGGACGCAGGGACATGACTATGGTTTCGCCGGATGCGGGTGGCGTGGAGCGCGCGCGCGCTTTCGCAAAGCATATGAACTCGCCGCTGGCGATTATCGATAAGCGCCGCACTGAGGTGAATGTCGCCGAGGTGATGCATATCATCGGCGATGTCGAAGGACGGCATTGTTTGATAGTGGACGATTTGATCGATACAGCCGGCACGTTGGTGAAGGGCGCCGAAGCGCTGCTCAAGCAGGGCGCGCTGAGCGTCACCGCCTGCGCTACCCATGCCGTGCTTTCGGGTTCGGCTGTGGAACGAATTGAGGGATCGCAAATTCTAGAAGTGGTGGTCACCAACTCCATACCGCTCCGCGAGGACGCCAAGCGTTGCAGCCGCATCAAGACGCTGAGCGTGGCTCCTCTGCTGGCCAGGGCTATTCAATCCATTCACGAGGACGGTTCGGTAAGCACCCTATTTATTTAGCAATCATGAGCAGGCCGTAGCCTGTAGAAAGTTTGCGCAGGCCAGCGCCTGCCGGAGTCAATACGATGACAACAGAAATAACAATCAACGCCGAGCCCCGCGAAACGCGCGGCAAGAACGAGGCGCGCCGTCTCCGCGTGAAGGGCCTGACCCCCGCGGTTTTGTACGGCGCGGGCAAGGACTCAGTACCGGTTGCCGTAAATCCCAAGGAAGTGAACAAGATTCTGCATAGCCGCGCCGGCCACAACACCATTTTCAATCTGGCTATTCAGGGTGGCGAAGACACGCCGGCCATGATCGTCGACTGGCAGAACGATCCGGTGAAAGATAACCTGCTGCACGTCGATATGAAACGCATCGATCTGAGCAAGCGCATCGTGGTAAAGGTGCGCGTCGCCACCACCGGCGAGCCACAGGGCGTCAAGGTGCAGGGCGGCCTCCTGGAGATCATCGGGCGCGAGATCGAGATCGAGTGCCTTCCCAACGAAATCCCGCAGCAATTCACCATGGACGTAACCGAGCTGATGATCGGCGACAATCTTCGCGCCAGTGATATCCCGCTGACTGGTTCCATGAAGCTGTTGA
Source organism: Bryobacteraceae bacterium (assembly GCA_035632375.1). Classification (GTDB taxonomy): domain Bacteria; phylum Acidobacteriota; class Terriglobia; order Bryobacterales; family Bryobacteraceae; genus Palsa-89. The sequence continues at coordinate 4,546 of DASQGY010000347.1, forward strand.
GCCAGCCCGAACAGGTGATCGCGCACGTTGTAACCATGAAGGCCGAGGAAGTAGCTGCGCCGGCCGCCGAAGGCGTTGTTGAAGCAACCGCCGCAACTCCAGCCGAGCCCGAGGTGATCAAGAAGGGCAAGAAGGAAGAAGTGCCGGAAGCGGGCGCCGAGCCGGAGAAGGGGAAGAAAAAGTGAGGTCGGGCGGCAGGAAGCAGGAGGCAGGGCGTTGGACAGTTCGGGTGGAAGTCTGCCTCCTGCCGCCTGGCGCCTGCCGCCTAACCAATGGCCTCCGAGTTTGACCGGTTGTTGGTTGGCCTCGGAAATCCCGGCGAGGACTACTCGGAAACCGCCCACAACCTCGGGTTCCTGGTGCTGGACCGCTTGGCGGAGCGGAATGGAATCAAGATCGGGCGTCGCGATTGCCGGGCGCTGGTGGGGCAAGGAATGGTGGCGGGCAAGAAAGTGCTGCTCGCTAAGCCGCAGACGTTCATGAATCTGAGTGGTGAGTCGGTGAACGGGCTGTTGGTGAAACATGAGATCGCGCCGGGGGATCTGATTCTGATCTACGACGAATTGGATCTGCCCTGGCAGTCGTTGCGAATCCGGCCGGGTGGTTCGGCGGCCGGGCATCGCGGAGTCACTTCCGTGATCGGCAACGTTGGGACGAAGGATTTTCCCCGGGTTCGCCTGGGGGTTCACGGGGGCCGTCGCCAAAAGGACGGCGCTCAAATTGTGCTCGGGAAGTTAAACCGGGCGCAGAGACAGGAATTGGACGAGCTCCTCGACTATGCGTCGCAGGCTGTCGAGTCCATAATCGCTGAAGGCGTCGAAAAGTCCATGACGAAATTTAATCGTCGCGCCCCAGGCTTAAACGAGGAAGAATGAGGATCTACGAAGAGTTGTTTATTCTCCGGCCCGATGCGCCGGAAGAAGAGATCGATCAACTGATCGAACAATTGACCACCTCCATCGCCAGCCACGGCGGAAATGTCGACAAGTCCGACAAGTGGGGAGTCCGCAAACTGGCCTATCGAGTTCAGAAGCGTACCGAAGGATTCTACGTGCTGCTGCAATTCACCGCCGGTCCGGAAACGGTGAAGGAGCTGGAACGCCGGCTGCGCGTCTCGGATCTGGTAATGAAGTTCCTGACTGTGCGCATCGACGAGAAGCTGAAAAAAATCGACAAGCGCAAAAAGCAGCGGGAGAAACGCGCCGCCCGAAGGCCGCCGCCACCGGTTGCCGCGCCAGCCGCTCCCTCGATGGAACATGCCATGGCCGGTGCACCGGTCGCCAGCGGACCTACGCCCGGAGCCCCCATGCCCGGCGCGCCGGCTCCCGACAAGGAAAAGGAATAGGAGGACATCATCATGGCGGAACAAAGAGGCGGACGTCCCATCAGCGCATCGCAGCGGCCCACCGGCGGCGACAAAGCGATGGCTACCAAGAAGCAATATTTCCGGCGCAAGAAAGTGTGCCGGTTCTGCGTCGAGCGAATAGACGACATTAACTATAAGGACGTGCGGCTGCTGATGTCCTTCATCTCCGAACGTGGCAAGATTGTGCCGCGGCGCATCTCCGGCGTGTGTACTCCCCACCAGCGGCGCTTGGCGGAGGCCATCAAGCAGGCGCGCAACATCGCGCTCATCCCGTTCGCCGCGCCAATTTAAGGAGCTATCATCATGGAAGTCATTCTCAGAGAAGATGTCGAAAAGCTGGGCACGCGCGGCCAAATGGTGAAGGTGTCGCCCGGATACGCCCGTAACTTTCTGCTGCCGAAACGCCTGGCGGTGGAAGCCACCGAGTCGAATAAGAAGATCGTCGAGCAGGAGCGTCAGGGGCACTTGCGGCGCGAAGCCAAACTGGTGGCCGACGCCGGCGACCTGGCCAAGATGATGGCCGACGTCAGCGTCACCATCAAGCAAAAGGCCGGCGAAAACGATCAACTGTTCGGTTCGGTCACCTCCAAGGACATCGCCGAAGCGCTCGAGCAGCAGGGCTATACCATCGACCGGCGCAAGATCGTGCTCGATGAGCCGATCAAAACCCTCGGCGAGTTCAAAGTGCCGCTTCGCCTGCATCGCGAAGTCACCACCGAGATCGCCGTTCACGTGGTTAAAGAGGCCGAGTAGTTTTCCAAGTGGGCTCGCCCCGGACCGATCTGATTCTCGACCCGGAACGTCTCGATAACGTTCCGGTCTATACACTGCTCGAAGCGGTAGCGCTCGGATATCTGGGCGTGGATCATCGCTTCCTGCACGCCATCGTCGACCATCCGGAAAAAACCATCCCCGATCTGGTCCGCTTCGCCGCCGAAGACCGGACAGACGATCGGCTCGACACCGACAGTGTTCTGCTGGACATCTTCCGCTACATGCCGACGCCGGAAGCGCTGCCTTTCCTTGTTCGGCTGGTGGGCCGCGATCCGTTTGACCTGGAAGACGATCTGGTGGAAGCCTTCGTGCAGGTGGGCGCTGCCGCGATCGATCCTCTCCTCGAACTGCTGGATGAACTGGACCAGGAGGGAGAGGGCGCGGGTGAAGTCCCCTTTCTGCTTTCCGTTTTGCAAGTCCGCGATCCGCGTATCCTGGACGCCCTCACGCACCGCCTGGCTATCGACGACCTGGATACAGTCCTGCACCTCGATTTCTACGGTGACCCCGCGGCGATCCCTTCCCTCCAGGCATTATTGGCAAAGCTCCCCGCCGATCACACAGAACGAAGCAAGATCGAATCGGTGATCGAAACTCTCTCTTCGGGAATTAGGACCGCGACCGAACCGCTGGGCTCGTTCGATATCTGGGATCTCTACCCCAAGGAAGACTCACCGGCACTGGAAGCTCTAAGCGACGACGAACATTTGGCTCTGCTGGCTAACGGGTCGGCGGAAATCAAATCGGACGTCGCAGCATTTTATCGGCGTGCAGACATTCCGCCCAAAGTCCGAGCCCGCCTGTTGCAACTGGCCAAAAACGATCCGGATTCCAAAGTCCGTGGCGAATGTTGGGAGACGCTCGCCGAAATTGCGGATGAACCCGAAGTCCGCAAAGCCATGCTCGCAGTCCTCCAGAATCCGGATGCACCACTTGAGGAGCGAGGCGGCGTAGCAATCGCGCTGGCGCAGCAGTGCGACAACAAGATCGTTTTCGATGCGATCGAAAATCTGTACGCCAACCCTCGCAGCCGCCCCAAAGCGCTCAAGGCCATGGCCCGATCCTTCGACCGCCGCTTCGCCGCCTATCCGCCAAAGCACCTCGACGATCCCGATCCGGAAATCAAGCGCCAGGCCATCTGGGGCATTGGCTACCTCAACATCGGTTCGGAAGCGTCCCGCTTGGTCCCGTTCTTCGACGATGACGAGTTCCGCAGCGACGCGCTTTTCGCATATGCGATCGCCGTGCCTGGCGAGACCTCTCGCGGCCGCATCCCCGCGCTGTTGAGGAAAGTGGATGAAGCCGCCGGAGGATTCAAGCCGGATGAAGAAGAGCTGGTCGAGATCGCTCTCGATCAGCGCCTTATGCTTCACGGAAAAGAGCCGTTCTTCTCCGCGCAGGACGAGGAAGACGAACATCTTGCGGAACTGGAAGCACCGCCGCCCCCAAAGCCAGGCCGCAACGATCCATGCCCGTGCGGCAGCGGCAAGAAGTACAAAAAATGCTGCGGAGCTTCGTGATTCCGATGTAGCGCACGCTCTCCAGCGTGCCGTGTTCGCACTCCTGCGAACACCTTTGATCTATGGTCCCGCCTACGCCGCCGTAGCCGCGCGCCGCACAATCTCTTCCGCCCGATGCCAGTCCTCATCAGCCGTTCCGCTCGGCCTTCCAGAGCTCTCCCAGAGCAATTCCGCCAGCGTGCGGACGCGTTCGTACATTGCCTCGCGAGAATCCGCTCTCGGCGACGCCGCGCGTGGAGAAGGCATAAAATGCCTGGCCATAGCGTCGCGGCAAGTGTCGTAAGTGAGCCGCGCTTTTTCCACTTCCAAAAGGGCTGCTTCGATTGCCGTACGATCCGGATGCGGGTCCGTGGTTAAGGTTTGCAGGTGCCGCACCTGCTCGGAAAAATCATGGAACGCCCGCTGATAAGCTCGCCAAGCCTCCATTTTTGTTAGAGATTCCACTTGTGCCCGGCTCATACACCATTAGACGAAACAACCCCCCAAAAGGTTCGGAAATGTTCTGGCTCCTTAGGGCTCCTCAGTCCATACGAACTGGTTAACGGAAATGTCATCAGTCTGACTGGCGCTATGCCTGTATCAATCCGGCTGAGTGCGGGGCGGCTCTCTCTCTGCGCTACTGAAACGCTACGTTCTTCACCTGCAGCTCGCCCCAACTGAAATACCCGGCATCCACGCCGCGGGCCTGGAAACGTGCCGGACTGGACAGCGCCGCTCCCACGCCCAGGAATCCAATCGCCGCAGGCACATCGGTGGCCTGCGCGCTGGCGGGCAAGGCGGCCAGCACCCAGGAGGGCACCGTAAAGGACGTGCTCCCGGAGGGCGCTACGCAAAAGAGCGCCGCGCCCGCCTGTGAACCCGCGGAATTGCCTGTTATCCCAACCAATCCGGAGCCGCTGATGGTGAGGTTCAAATCCTGAGAGCGCGGAATATTGTTGACCGCGGCTTCGTTAGTCCAGGTCACTTGCACATTGGGAATCGCGAGCGTTGCCGTAAAGGCTCCCACACCCGGGCCACCGTTGCCGTTGTCCACAGTGTATGTTCCCGGGGACAGGTAATCGGGTGATGCGGGAATCACTGGGGGCAGACCACCTCCAAGAACCGTGTCACCATGCTGCTCGTACACAGGCCCGCCGTTATCGCTTCGCTGGATTTGCCGGGAACCGTTCGGACCATTGAAGTTCAGAGCCGGTCCTGCATCCAGCAGATCGAAGGTCACTGGATCGTCCGCAATCCTAAGGAAGTTGTCGAAGAATTGCTGCGAGCGCGGAGTATAGGGGATGACGACGCAACCGACTGAAGGGAATCCCTTGCCCACGCCGGTGACTGCGCCTCTGATGGAACCTAAAATCGCGGTCGGCGAGAAGACTCGGAAATGCCCGTCTCCCTGGTCTACGTTGCCTTGCAGCGTTCCCATGCCCGGAATGCTCACGTTTATGGACAGTCGCGTTATACCGATGTCCGCCTTACTCAATGACCCACCGTTCTGTACTTTGACCAAGTCCGAAGTAGTAAACCCGCTTGGATCGGAACAAACGCTGCCGCTGGATGCGACGGACATAGTCGCAAAGTTGCTGACGATGTTGCCGATCTTCACTGCCACCGGAACGTAGCAACCGAGTACGCCCGGCGGAACCGTGATCAGAATCTGGTCGACGCCCGAGCAACAGCCCGAGCGGCCTTGATAGCCGACGCTCGCCTTCACGTTTCCCACGTAGACCTCCACCGGCACGTCGAGGTTGCCCACCGGCGGCGTGTTCGCGTCGTTGCCGCTGATTGGCCCGAGCCCCGTTCCCCAAATGAAGAGAAGATCGCCTGGATGCGCCGCATTAATCAGCGTATTCACCTTGAAGTTCGGGTCCGTAAATACACCGGGACCTATGCCCGCCTGATTGATGGTGAAAATGCCAAACGCGCTCGGCACGATGGTGACCGGCTCCGTGGCGCTGGTCCGGCCATTGAAGGTCACCGTGATCAGGTGGGGACCCGGCGGCACGTTAGACGGCACGATCCCCGCCAGTTGGTCATATGGCAAATTCGACTGGCCGGCCACGACGTAAATCATGAGGACATCGAACGACGCTCCCTGGATCATGATTTTCATTGACGTCCCGCCCATCGTCGTTTGGAGCGGAAAGGAAGTGGCCGTTACCACGCCGCGCGCGCCGAGGTTCTGGCCTTTCAGAATAAATATTCCTCCCTGCGCGACGCCGTAGTTGGGCAGTCCCGGCTGGGCATAGCTGGCTGCGTTCACGACGCTGCCTGGGATGATAGACGGCTGCGGCTGTGCCAGGGCCGCTACCGCGGCAGCCAAAATCAACACTAGGAAGTTAACGGTTCTTTGCATTGGTTTCTCCCAAACTTCCAATCTTTTATCACTCTTCAGGCTAGGACTGCAAACGCGATTTTCAATTCGCAGCAGGGGGCCGAGCTTGATACACTACTTGACACCATGAAACAAGCTATCGGCGTTGCCGTCCTGCTGGCTGCCGCCGCTGCCGCGCAGCCCATCGCTATCAAAACCTCCACCATCCTCGATGGAAAAGGTGGAGTGCTCAAGAACAAGGTGGTCGTGGTCAACGGCGGCAAGATCGTGAGTGTCGCGAACGCCACCGGATCCCCGGTTTACGATCTCACCGGCCTCACCGTGATGCCCGGCTGGATCGATACGCACACGCACCCGAGCTGGTATTTCAACCGTGACAATCGCCTGGATCAGGGTGGACGCGGCAGCAAGGATACGCCGCAACAATCGGCGCTGGCCGCCGAGGCGAACGTCTACGCCACGCTGATGGGCGGCTTCACTACCATACAAAGTCTCGGATCGGCCATCGATGCCGACCTGCGCGATTTCGTCAATCGCGGCCTCTTGCCCGGCCCGCGCATCATCACCTCGCTCCGGTCGGTGAACGAAAACACCGGCACGCCCGACCAAATCCGCGCCTACGTCCGCAAGATGAAAGCAGACGGCGCGGATGTGATCAAGCTCTTTGCCACAGCCAGCATTCGCGATGGTGGAAAGCAGACCATGACCGATGAACAAGTGATGGCCACGTGCTCCGAAGCCAAGGCGCTGGGCTTGCGATCAGTGGTCCATGCCCACGCTCCCGGCGGCGCTCGCGCAGCGGTAATGGCCGGCTGCACCGCCGTCGAGCACGGCGCGTTTCTCGACGACGCGACCCTGCAGCTCATGGCCGATCACGGCACCTACTTCGACCCCAATTTCCTGGTGCTGCACAACTACTTGGATAACAAACCAAAGTTCCTGGGCATCGGCAATTACAACGAAGAAGGTTTCGCCTACATGGAAAAAGGAATCCCCATGATGGCCGCTGTGATGCGCAAGGCGATGGCCCATCACGTCAAGATTGTTCTCGGCACCGACGCGGTCGCCGGTTCGCACGGACGCAACGCCGAGGAGTTTATCTATCGCGTGAAGGATGGCGGACAGCCGCCGATGGATGCCATCGTCAGTGGAACTTCGCTCGCCGCCGAGTCTCTGGGCTTGAAGGACAAGATCGGGACCATTGCCGAAGGCATGGAAGCCGACATCGTCGCAGTCTACGGCGATCCTTTGAAAGACATCACGGCGGTGCGCAATGTCGCGTTTGTCATGAAGGGCGGCCAGGTGGTGAAGTACAGGCGGCAGTAGGCAGACCGCAGGCGGCAGGCTATGGCGTGCTGCGCCAGATCGAGATCAGATCGTCGCCCGTAATGCGTTCCCAAGTGGTGTAACGCTGGCGCGTCTCCGCGTCCGGGCCGCGTTGATCGAACAACCAAATCGATGCGAACGCCGGTGCATCGTCCTGCGCCGCCCAACGCACGTAAGGAAAATCATACGTCAGCGTTCGAATATTCGGCGCTTCGTGGAGATTGCGAGCGCAGACGTACGGCTCGCGTTCGCCGCTCGCCTGCAGATCGTGCAGCGTCTTGTCCAGCCGGCGCTGCGTCGCTTCCAGATCCAACGCCAGCCGCGGCGTACTGCGATACGCGAGATAGTAGGGCGTCCAGCGATCGGACGAAAGCAGCCGGCCATACGGAAAATAGGAGATCGCCAGCGACACCAGCACACCAGCGACTATCCGTCGCAGCCGCGGCGCGCTACCGCTCGCCAGAATCAGAAGCAGCGGCGGGAAGCTAAGCAGCCAATACCCTGCCCTGGCGCCGTGGATGCCGAACAACATCACCAGATTCGGAATCAACCAAACCGCATAGCGCCATCGGCTACGAAGTCTTCCGCGCAACCCGAACGCGACAAGCCACGCCGCCAGGTTCATACCTATGTAGATGATGTTCTCCGCCATCATCTTGAGGTGCCGGTCGACGGTAGCGCCATAGAACACCGAGGTCACCTGCGCCGACGCCCGCAGTTGCTCCGCCGACAATCGCTGGAGTTCGCGCCATCCCCCGGTGGCCTGCGCCACGGGAACATACCAGGCCAGGAACACTGCGAGCGCGACGACCAAACCGGCCATCACCTCGCGCCGCGCCTTTCGCCAATGCACCACCGATGCGGCAGCGATCATCGGCACAAGCAAGACAACACCGCTCTCCCGGAATCCCGCGAGAATCCCGAGCGCAGCCAGGCAAACCACGATTCTCCACCGCCGTACTTCGGCGTCAAGAAAAACCAGATAGCCCGCAACGCACGACGACAAAAGATCCACGATCAGCGTCCCAGGCTCGGCGCCGTAGAGGCTCACCGCCGGTGAGAACGCCAACAAAATCGTGGCGGCCACCGCAGCATCGTTCCCACCCGTCTGCCGAGCCAGCGCATAGAATATGGCCAGCGCAGCGAGTGTCATCAGCAGAGCCAGGACGATTTGCGCGCGCATCGCCCCGCCGGTGAACGGCGCGAGCGTTCGCGCACTCAGTACCCACAACGGATAAGCAGGCGGATGCGGCTGGTGCTTGGCGATGTTAAACTCCGCCACACCGCGCGCATAATTCGCCGAGTCCCAATCGAACGAGTACTGCGCGGTGAATTGTGGAATGTGCAGCGCGATCCACAACAGCGCCAGGAGCAGGAACACAAATCGATCGACGCTACCGCGCACCGGTGCTGGGACTGGAGACGACACGGGCCTTAATCAGCTTATCGAGTTTCGGAAACTCGCGATCCAGATACGCGTTGCCCTCTTCGAACAGCTTGCCCTGCTTGCCCCCGCGCATTCCTCCGCCCGACGTCTCGCCGTATCCGGAATAAAGCCGATCCACCACCTCCATGCCCTCGACCACTCTGCCGAACGGCGCGAATCCCTGCGCGTCCTGACGAAGCTGATCGCTGGTATTGATGTAAATCTGCGTGGTGCGCGCATCCGGCCCAGTCATGGCGAAAGCAAACGTGCCCCGCGTGTTGCTCATGTGCGGCTCAGGATCGTCCGGGAACGATTGATTGCGCCAGATCTGAGCGACCGCCGCATCGCCCGCAATCCCAAACTGCGCGAATCGCCCAGCGATTACCCGGTAGAATCGCGAGTCGTCATAGAAACCCGCCTGAACCAGATGATAAAAGCGATCAGCCCCGCGCGGAGCAAGCGCCCGAGTCACTTCCAGAACGAAACTACCCTTCGTGGTCTCGACCAGCACGCGATAGGCGTCCGGTGCCGCACCCGTCCAGGAACTATGCTGTGGATCTTGCAGCGGCTGGGCCCGCCCGAGTACAACGAGCAAAACCAGCGCCACGACCAAAGTTAATTTGCTCAGAACGAGGCCCTCATGGCCAATTGCGCGACCCGCGGATCTCGAGCTCCAGTAACCGTCCCGTACCCCGCGCCACCTAGCGTCGATGCAATCGTGGCCCAATTGGTGTGATTGAAAGTGTTAAAAGTCTCAAAGCGGAACTGCAAATTAGCGCGTTCAGTCACGTGGAAATTCTTGAACAACGACAGATCCCACCTCTGATAGCCCGGTCCACGAACGCCGTTGCGTGACGCGTTCCCCTGGCGTATGACCCCCTTGGGCACGTCTTGCAGGCAGCTCTTGTTGAACCACTGCTGCAAAGTGTGCGGCGCGTTCGCGTTCGGGTCGCAAACGAAGTCGGCGCGTGGAGTCGCTCCACTGCCTGCGGCCAGTATTCCTAGACCGGCCGGGTCTGTTCCCAGAGAACTGTCGCTCGGGTTGGAAGACCATAACCCGCTGGCGATCGCCAAAATACCCGAAGTTTGCCATCCACCCAGCGTCTGCTTCAAGAGGCCAGTGCTGTGCATGAAAAACGGCAGCTCGTAGCTCCAGCTTGCCGATGCCACGTGATTCCGATCATAGGGTGCATGGCCCTTGTCCAGCGACCGGTCGTAGGTATTCTGCGGCGACGCTGCGTTCGTTCCGGCATTCGTCAAACTCTTCGAAAAAGTGTAGCTGCCGGTGATGAAGCCACGCGAAAATCGCCTCTGGACCGAAACCTGAAGTGCATTGTAACTGGAGTTGAACCACGTCTCATAGATGTCGATGGCGCGATATCCGACATATGGCCGATACCGGTTCACGCGCGGATCAGTCGTTGTCGTCAGCGGAGTACCGGCCGGCGTAATGCCCAGCGCCACTGCTTGCCCCGGTTGTAGTTCGTTGATGTCCGGCATGCCCCACAGGTGCCGGCCAGCCGACCCAGCGTAACCCACAATCAGCAGAATCTTGCTGGGCAGTTCGTGCTGCACGTCAAGACTGAACTGCTGCGTATAAGGCGTCTGATAGTTCGTTCCGATTGCCGTCAGCGCCGGTGGCGAGGTTGGGACGGACACCGTTCCGCCGACCACGTTGGCGAAGGTCGTGTTGGTGATAGTGATCGATTGCACGCTCGCCGGATTCGACGTGATCGGATCCTCGTAACGTCCGATGGCCGGAACATCGTAGGCAATGCCGTATCCACCGCGAATGGACGTCTTCCCTTTTCCAAACGGATCCCAGGCGAAGCCGATTCGCGGCGCAAAGTTCTTGTACCGTTCCGGCCCGATCTTATCGCCAAACGGCGAGTTCTTACCGCCAACAATAAACCCGTTCAGGGGATCGCCCGTACCCGCTACCAGATTCCCGTTCGCGTCCACCTGCGGCGCTTTGGCCGGATTGTAAAGCGATGGCTCAAAGGTATTCAGAAAACCGTTGGCGTCAGTCGCCTGCCGGAACAACGACCAGCGCACCCCCAGGTTGATGGTGAAATTGCTCCTGGCCCGGAACGCGTCATCCACAAAGAACTCCGCCTGATTGGCGCGAATGTCGGGGGTGATGTCGCGAGCCACCTGGCTGAACGTGGACACGTTGCCCAGCAGGAAATTGGCCCATCCCTGCATGGTTGCCGACGCAGCGCTGCCGGTCGGCCGCGGCGTGGTGGAGAACGTGAATGAACCGACATTGTTGCCGGCGGCATTCTCGAACTTCTGGTAGTGGTTCGCGGTCATCCCGAATTTCAACGTGTGCCTGCCTGCAATCTTGGTCAGCGTGTCGAACCAGGCATGGTTGCGGTTGTAGTCGCGATACGGTCCGAATCCACCCACCGCGGACACGCCTCCGAAACTCATGCTCGGAATGCGGCCCAGCGTCACCGCGAACGGAAGCTTCAACCGGATGTCCGGCGAATTGACGCTGGCATCCAGACCCACCGGATCGCTGACGATCGCGCCAAACGAATAGGAGTAGCCGAGTTCGTTTATCAGCGTCGCCCGGATGGCGCCGGTCAGGCGGACGTTGATTCCATGACCTGGCGAGTTTGTGGACGTGGTTGCCACACCTGGTAAAGCCGAGGCCTGGAACAGACCACGCGGCTCAATAGTCGGGATGCTGTCATGAATATATCGGCCCTGCAGCGTCCAACGCTCGTTGAACACGTGATCGATCTTGATCGACTCCTGCCGGAAATTGACGATGTTCCGCAGCGCCAGGTTGATCACGTGGCTCGCAGGTGCGTCCGGCACCTTGGAAAAAATGTCCTTGATATACGCCTGTGCCACCGGATCGATGTTGGTGATAGTGGTCGACGACGTGTTGCACGTAGAGCCCGTGAACGAAGTGCAAACCGGTGCGCTGAAAATACCGTTCTTCTCGTCGGCGGTCGGAGCCGTCCCTTGCACCGAGGTGTACGTTATCACCCGCCGGAATTCCTCCGACATGAAGAAGAAGGTCTTGTTCGTACCTTTGTACAGTCTCGGAATCCACACCGGGCCCCCAAAAGTCCAGCCGAAATTGTTGTACCGCAGCGGTGGCACGCGGGCTGTGCCGTCGGGGCCAAGATTCACCTTGTTGGCGTTGTTAAAGAAGTTGTTTGCCGCCAGTTTGTCGTTCCGGAAAAACTCGTATGCGCTGCCATGATACTGATTCGTGCCACTCTTGGTAACCACGTTGATCATGCCGCCGGCGTTGCGCCCCGACTCGGCGCTGTAGACGCTGCGCTGCACTTTGAACTCCTCGATCGAATCCACGCTCGGATAATTCAGCAGGGTGAGATTCGCGCCGCGATCCACGTTGTCGGCGCCGTCTACCGTCCAGCTATTCTGGTCCGTGCGGCCGCCGTTGATGGAGAAGCTGACCGCATTCGATTGTCCTGTCAGCGGATTGGAGCTGCCGACGTAGATCTGGTCGCCCGTGCCGGTGTAGGTCACGCCCGGCATCAACGCCACCAGTTGTTCGTAGTTGCGCGCATTGAGCGACAGCTCGCGAATCTGCCGGCCCTCAATCAGGGTCTCGTTTACCGGCGACTGCAGCTCCACATGAACGGCGCTGGCGGCTACAGTGACTTCCTGCTGCACATCGCCGACTTCGAGCTTCCCGTTCACCGTCAGCTTGTCGTTGACATTCAGCTCAATGTCCTTCACCGTCGATTTCTTGAAACCCTTGGCCTCGAAGGTGATTGCATAATGTCCGACAGGCAGCAGCGGCACCGAATAATTGCCGCTTGAATCGGCGGTCGTCGAGCGAAGCACGGCGTTTCGGTCTGTATTGGTGATCGTCACGGTGACGCCAGGTACTGCGGCCCCGGTAGCATCAAGGACTGTTCCGACGATCGAGCCCGTGATGTCCTGCGCCACTAACGCGGCAGCGCACGCGAACACAAGAAATAGAAATAGCGGAGCGATTCTGCTCATCGTTGCCCTCAACTCAAAGCGCACACACGCCAGGTTACGTGGTGGCATAGGCTTTAGCCTGTGCAGCCTATCAGAAAACTTAGAAGTAGAACTTCCCGCCAAGTTGGATGATGCGAGGATCCCGGTAACTGGTGATGGTGTTATATAACGTGCTTCCCACGCTCAGCGATCCAAATCCATTCGGGTTCGCATGATTGAACGCGTTGGTCGCTTCGCCGCGGATCTGGAAACGATAGCGTTCCTTGAACGTGATGTTCTTAAACACGCCCAAATCCACCCGCTCAAATCCCGGTCCAGTCACGGTTCCACGTCCTGCATTACCGGGACGATGGTCCGTAGCGGCGGCCACGTTCTGGAAACAGGCGCCGTTGAACCACTGGAATCGGGTATGCGGCGCACCGGCATTCGGATCGCACACCTGATCGGGCCGTGGACCTGCTGCGCTTGGCCCCAAAATACCCAATGCGGCTGGATCGGTCCCCGCCAGCGTTCCGGCGGTATTCGGCGTGCCTGTGTTGAAGTACGTGACTCCTGAAACCTCCCAGCCACCTAGCACCTTGCCCACCAGGCCCTTCTGTGCGCGCATGAACGGAAGGTTATACACGAAATTCGCGGTGAAGACGTGCCTGCGGTCCAGAGAAGCCAAGCCGTACTCGCCTTCCTTGCGGTTGTAGAAGTTCTGCGCCGCGCTCGACCGGTCGGTCTGGTTGTCAGTCAGGTTCTTCGAGTAGGTATAGGCGAACGCAACAATGGAATCGTCATGGAAGCGTTTTTGCCCGGATACCTGCAGCGAGTTGTAGTTCGAGTTAAACCACGGCTCGATCACGTTGATGGAGTTGTATCCCTGGTAGGGACGAAGAAGATTCAGTTGTGTCGTGTTGGCGTTTGTAATCACCGTGGTCGGTGACAGCAGTCCGCTGGAGTAGGCAAGGCCGGGGAAAACTGTATTGATATCCGCGATCCCCAGCAAGTGGGAGCCCTTGGTGCCAACATAAGCAACGGTCAACAAAGTGGACGGCGTGAACTGGTGCTCGATATCCAAGCTCCACTGCTGCGTATAGGGAGTCTTCCAGTCCGCCGCCGTACCGCGCAAATTCCGGGGGGAGTTCGTTGGTGACGCGGTTCCTCCGCCTGGATTGCTGAGAAGTGTGTTGGAGATTAGAACCGAATTCACGAAGGGCGGATTGCCGGGGCTGAAAATATTGTTCTCATAGATACCAAAAAGCGTCGCGTCGTAGGAGATCCCGTACCCTGCGCGAACAGAAGTCTTTCCGGTACCGAACGGATCCCAGGCGAATCCCAAACGCGGCGCCACGTTACCATTGTTCTCTTGCGCAACTTTGTCTCCAAACGGCGAGTTTCTTCCGTTGATGCTAATACCGTTTGCGTATGTAAACGCGTCGTTGTTCACCAGCAGTCCGCCAGAGGTCAGCTTTGCCGCCTGGGCTGGGTTATAGAGCGCTGGGTCAAAAGTCGTCAACTCGTGTTTATCGTCGATCGGCTGACGGAACATCGAATAGCGCACGCCCAGGTTGACAGTGAAACGGGACGTCACGCGCCAGTCGTCCTGCCCGTAGATCTCCCATTGCTTCGTGCGGATGTCCGGCGTCAAATCCGCGGACGCCTGACTAAAGCTGGACGCACTACCCACCAGGAAGTTGGCGAAGGCCTGCTCGAACACAGTGGCCCCTCCCGGCTGCAGCGCCGGGTTCGAGGAGGTAAACGAAAAACTTCCTTGATTTCCGCCACCGGCGTTCTCTGTCTTTTGGTAACGATTCCATGTAAAGCCGAACTTCAAAGTGTGGGCGCCCAGAATCTTCGTTATGTTATCGAAGACATTGTAGTTGCGATTAAAATCGCGGTACGGGCCGAATGTTGCGAGTCCGCTGCCACCACTTATGCCAATACCCGGAACTTGGTTCAGCGTCACCGCGAACGGCAGCGGAACCTTGATGTCCGGCGAATTCGTAGCAGCCATCAACCCGATTGGATCGCTGAGAATCGCTCCGTACGAATAGTTGAACCCGACCTCGTTGATCAAAGTCGGGGACAAAGTCGACGTCTCATGAACTGACCAGTTGTGGGCCGGCGCATTCGTGGCAGTTGTCCCCACGCCCGGAATGGCATCTCCGGTGAACAAGCCGCCTGGTTCGATGGTTGGAATGTCATCGCGGATATAGCGCAAATACACCCTGTGATTCTCGTTAAACGAATGATCGATGCGGACCATCTCTTGCTCGAAGTTGAAAGTGTTGCGGAAAAGCGACGGGAGTGTATTCGTCCCGCTCGGCAGGGCCACCTTGGCAAAAATGTCCTTGATATACTGCTGAGCCACTGGATCGATCTTGGTGACCTGCTGTGTCACCTGGTTGCACGTTGTTCCCGTGTACGACGTGCAAATCGGGTGTGGAAAAGCGCCCGTGATCTCGGCCGCAGTAGGAACGACGGCTGTCGGCGACGAATACGTGATCACGCGCCGGAACTCTGTGGAGAAGAAGAAGAACGTCTGGTTCTTGTTCCGATTCTTGCCCCAAACGCCCGGAATCCAAAGCGGACCGCCTATGGTCCCGCCGAAATTGTTGTAATGCAGCGCCGGCACTCTGGCTTTCCCGTCGCTGCTGCCCAGGTTCAGCTTGTTGGCATTGTTCAAGAAATTGTTGGCGGCGAAATAGTTGTTGCGGGCGAACTCAAATAGGTCGCCGTGAAACTCGCTGGTGCCGGACTTGGTGATCACGCTGATCATCCCGCCGCCGGCGCGTCCGAACTCCGCCGAATAACCGCTGCGCTGCACCTTGAACTCAGCGATGGCATCCACGCTCGGCGTGTTGAGCAACGACAGGTTCGATCCGCGGTCCACGTTGTCCGCTCCATCCACTGTCCACGAACTGGCGGCCGTGCGAGCGCCGTTGATGGCATATGGTATGGTCGCAGACGTTCCCGCCGGCGCCGAGACTCCGACGTAAAGCTGATCGACAGCAGATGAGCTGACCCCGGGCATCAGCGCCACCAGTTGTTCGTAGTTCCGCGTAACCAGTGCAAGCTCGCGGATCTGTGTGCCGTTGATTACCGTACTTTGCACTGGCGACTGCAGCTCTACCGTCACCGGCGAGGCTTCCACCGTCACCTCTTGCTGCACGTCGCCCACTTCCAGCTTGACGTTGACCGTGAGCTTGTCATTGACATTGAGCGTGATGTCTTTTTGGGTGGTCTTCTTGAAGCCCTTGGCCTCCACTGTGACCGAGTAATTCCCAACAGGAAGAAGTGGAGCGGCATAGTTGCCGGAGCCGTCGGTCGAAGTGGTGCGCAGTACTTGATTGCGATCGATGCTCGTAACCGTCACCTTCGCGCCCGGAACTCCAGCGCCGGAAGCGTCGGTCACAGTGCCGGAAATGCTGCCCGTAATGTCCTGTGCTACTAGCGCCGCGGCGCACACTAATACCATCAAAAGAAAAAACGATACGATTCTGTTCATAGCTCCCCCAACTCAAGAACGCTCAAAGGCGTGTACTGACAAGGATTGTACACCATGCAGCCGCTTCTGTGAACCATCGGATACAAAAACGTACGGCCCGCTGCATCCGCACGATATAATCGAGATGTGCCCAAAGTAACCATCGACGGCAAGACCGTCGAGTTCGAATCGGGAAAGCTGCCCTACCAGGAACACGGCAAGCCCGAATCGCTGCTCGACATCTGCCTGAACAACGGGATACACCTGGAACATGCCTGCGGCGGCAACTGCGCCTGCACCACCTGCCACGTCATCGTCACCAGCGGCATGGAGAATCTCTCGGACATGGACGACGATGAGGCCGACCGTCTGGACATGGCCGCGGGCTTGACCCTGAAGTCGCGCTTGGGCTGCCAGTGCATCGTGCAGGGCGACATCGTGGTGGAGATCCCCACCTGGAATCGCAACTACGTCAGCGAAGGCGGCGGCTCCATGAACCTCGGTGACGCAATCCCTGTCGGCAAACGATAATCAGATAATCAAAAGATGCGGAGCGCCTTCGCGATCGTCCTGATGGCAGCCGCCGCCCTTGCGCAAGACGGCCCGCAACCTCGCGTCGTAGATCCCGGACAACCAGGGCATCCGCCCTCCGACGCCATCGTGCTCTTCGACGGCAAGGATCTTTCCGAATGGGTCCACGCCAACGGAAAACCGGCGCAGTGGCCGGTGGAGAACGGCGTCGCCATCTGCAAGAGCGGCACCGGCGACATCTACAGCAAGCACAAATTCTCCAACGCGCAGATTCATGTCGAGTTCGCCACTCCCAACATGCCCCAAGCCAAGAGCCAGGCGCGCGGCAACAGCGGCGTCTATCTGCAGGGCCGCTACGAAATCCAGATTCTCGATTCGTACCAGAATCCGACCTACGCGAACGGATCATGCGGCGCGCTCTACGGACAATACGCCCCGCTAGTGAACGTCTGCCGCCCACCCGACCAATGGCAGACCTACGACATCGTCTTCCACGCACCAAAATGCGGCGCAGATGGCAAGATCTCCGAGCCGGGCACAGTAACGGTGTTGCACAACGGCGTCCTGGTCCAGGATCACGTAACCATCAAAGGCATCACCACCTTGGGCGACAAAACGAACGAATGCGAGCCCGGCCCCCTGCGCCTCCAGGATCACCACCACCCAGATGTAAAAGAAACCTTCATGCGCTTCCGCAACATCTGGTATCGCCCGCTGGACTAATATCGAAGGGATGTCCCGACCCCTCGCTTCCCTCGCCGCCGCCTTCCTGATCCTCACCCTCGCCTTCGCCCAAAAACCCACCTCCGGCATGCGCGAGTGGCCCTTCTACGGCGGCGATCAAGCCAGTTCCAAATACTCGCCGCTCATTCACATCAATCGCAACAACGTCGCCCGCCTCCAACTCGCCTGGCAATGGAAAACCGGCGAGCAGCGGCTCGACGAATACAAAACCTTCCCCGGCATTTTTGAAGTAACTCCGCTCATGGTCGGCGGCACGCTGTACCTCAGCACTCCTTACAACCGCGTCGTCGCCCTCGATCCTGAAACCGGCCGCGAGCGCTGGTCCTACGATCCGAAGGCCTACGTCGATGGCCAGCCCCCCAACGGCACGGGCTTCGTCCATCGCGGCGTGGCTCTCTGGCGCGACTCCGCCTCAGGCAAGCTCCGCGTCTTCATGAACAGCCGCGCCCGCCTCCTCTCGCTCGATGCCGAAACCGGCAAGCCGGTCGAAACTTTCGGCGACAACGGCGCAGTCGCGCTCACCAACGGTCTGCGCTGGGAAGTGAATCCCAAGCAGTACACCAACACTTCCCCGCCCGTGGTCTATAAGGATCTAGTCATCGTCGGCAACGGCGTGGCCGACCGCCTCGTCTTCAAAAAGGACCCACCCGGCGACGTTCGCGCCTTCCACGCCCGAACCGGCAAGCTGGTCTGGACCTTCCACACTGTCCCGCAAAAAGGCGCATTCGGCCACGACACCTGGGGCGGCGGCTCGGCCGAGTTCACCGGCCACACCAACGTCTGGGCGCCCATGTCGCTGGATGAAACGCGCGGCCTGCTCTACCTTCCCGTCAGCACTCCCAGCAACGATTTCTACGGTGGCGCACGCCCCGGCGCGAACCTCTTCGCCGATTCCATCGTTTGTCTCGACGCCTCCACCGGTGAGCGCAAATGGCATTACCAACTGGTGCACCACGGCCTTTGGGATTACGACATGCCCGCTCCGCCGAGCTTGGTCACCATCACTGTCAACGGCAAGAAAATCGACGCGGTGGTCCAGTTAACGAAGATGGGATTCGTCTACGTATTCGATCGCGTCACCGGCAAGCCCGTCTGGCCGATCGAAGAGCGACCGGTCCCCACGAGCGATGTCCCCGGCGAAAAATCGGCAGCGACGCAGCCATTCCCCACGCGCCCGCCGCCGATTTCACCGCAAGGCGTGTCACTCGACGACGCCTTCGATCTCACGCCCGAGTTGAAAGCCGAAGCACAAGCCGAGTTGAAGAAGTATCGCTTGGGCCCGCTATTCACACCACCGAGCTTGCAAGGAACTGTGGCGCGCCCGGGAATCATCGGCGGCGCAAACTGGGGCGGCGGCGCTTTCGATCCCGAGACCGGAATGCTCTACGTGAAGACGACAAATTCCCCCGCCATCGAGCGCTTGGTGAAACCCGACGCGGGTTCTGATGCGCAGTACGTGATGGGCGGCCGCACCAGCGCGACCTTCCACGACGGCATTCCTTTGCTCAAACCACCGTACGGCCACCTGACCGCGCTGAATCTGAACACCGGCGAAATCGCGTGGCAAGTTCCATTCGGCGACGACGCCCGCCTCCGCGCCAACCCAGCCCTACGTGGCGTGAAGCTCCCCGAGAAATTGGGCGCGCCCGGCGTCCAAGGCGTAATCGTCACGCGAGGCGGCATAATCTTCGCCGGCGGCGGCGACGCAGCATTCCACGCCATCGACAAAACCACCGGCGCCGACCTCTGGAGTTACCCCGTCCCGCAGCGCACGACAGGCACTCCAATGACCTACAGCACCGTAAACGGCCGCCAATACGTAGTAGTCGCCACAGGCTCCGCCGACCAAGCTGCGCTCCTAGCCTTCACAATTCGGTGACAGGATACCCTTTCCCCTATTTCTTTCCCGAGTCCGGCCGAAAAACCCTTTCTTTGCATCACTCAGCGAAATAGGGGAATGAGTATCCTGTCACCGAATTCTTCGCTCGGCTCACGGCAATTCTGCCAGAAACACGTTACCCTTCGATTCATTGAATTCGTATACGATCTTCTTCCCGTCGGGCGACCATTCCGGATACCGCAGATACATGCGCGCCGGTAGCTCCCTGGTCAGCCGCTCCATCTTGCGCGTACGTCGCGACAAAGCGTAGAGCGCCCAGCAACCTCCCTGGTTCCCCGCAATCAGCAGGTGCTCTCCATCCGGGGCCCAACCGCCGTTGAACCAGAGACCAGGTTGTTTCCACAGGATCTCCGGAGTTCCCCCCGCGGACGGCATCACGCCAATCTCCGTGTCCGCCTGCTTCAGTACCTGGAGACTGATCCACTTGGCATCTGGCGAAAAGTGCGCGAACCCAGTCGGTATGGACCCGAACGTCATCTGCGTCCGTTTGCCTGTTTTGAAATTCATCTTCCAAACGTGCTGGACCGGCTCGTTGACATCGTGAAAGACGACTTCGGAGCCGTCCGGAGAAAAGTTCGCCTGGTCGGCCCCGGAGTTAATCTCGGCCAACGTCCGCACCGAGCCATCGCTGAGCGATGTAACTTTGAATCCCAGCTTGAATCCAAGTCTCGCCGGAGAAGTCACTTCCGTGTACGCCACCGATTGGCCGTCCCTGAGCGCATAGCTAAAAAACTGTGGAGCACCGTCGGGGCTAACCGGCGCGGCAGGCGAGCCATCCAGCTTCACCTGCCAGATCTGCGCTGCTTGGCCGGTGTTCCACCGGGTGCAGACCACACCCTTGCCATCCGGAAACCACTTGGCCTGCGCATACCGGTAGCTGGTTCCGTGTGTGATGGCGAAGGCCTCACCCGAAGGCTTCTGGCCATTCATCGGCTGCACGAAAAGTTGGCTGAACGCAAGAACGGCGCTGAAAACCATGTGCGTGCCGTCCGGCGAAAGAGAAAGGTCGCGGGGAACACCCAGGCTCGGCCGGAAAAGCGGCTCGGGCGCACCCTCCGGTTTCAGCGTTCGCGGATCTAATCGCATCTGCCATATGCCGATGTCGCCGTTCAGATTAGATCTCACGAAGTACATGCGCCGGCCATCGCGCGAGAAGCTGGCGCTGCCGAACGTGGATACTTCATTGCTGCTGAACCGGTTCTCCAACGCCCCGTCCGATAGCCGGTAGGTCCACAGACTGGGTTTCCTCGCCGCATAGTTAACGAAACGAATCTCCTTGCCGTCCGGGCTCCAGGAAGGAAACGTCTGGCCACCCACCGGCTTGTCGGGAAACGTTATCTGCCGCGGCGTTCCTCCATCCGCTGAAACCAGCCACATTGAGGAATCCCTGGGCCAATAGTAGTCGGTAGTGCTCAAGGTGGCCGCCGTGTGGGACAGAAAGACAATCTGGCGGCCGTCTGGCGACCACACCGGCTGCGTGCCGAATTCGGTTAGCCGCCGCACCGCGCCGCCCAACGCTGGAATGCGATAGAGGCCAGCGGCCTTAGTAGCGCTGAATACTATGAATTGCCCATCCGGCGAGAAACTGGGAAACATGTTCTCGTTGCCGTTGCTGGTCAGTTGTATCTCGCGCGCGCTCGGCTCCAGCGGCCGGACATAGATCTCAAACGAGCCGCTGCGGTCGGAGGCAAACGCAATCATCTTGCCGTCCGGTGAAAAGGTCGCGTTTACGTCCAGTCCTTCCCCATAGGAAAACTGGGCCGTGTGAAGGAAGCCGGGTTCGAGCGGCTTCGGCGCTGGCCGGAACCGCCAGACCAACACGCCGCCCACCACCAGCAGTATCAGACCGGCAGCGATCAAAGCCAGCCGAGGGCGAGGCGGCGTGGCAGGCGGCTTCTCTTCAACCGCTTCCTTGATCTCCCCCAGGAAACGATACCCTACCGTCGGAACCGTTTCGATGTACGTCGGCTGCTTGGGATCGTCGTTGAGCGCCTTGCGAACCTGGGTGATGGCCCGCGTCAGAGCGTTGTCGGTAACGAACGTGTCCTGCCAAATCGCGGCCAGGATCTCCTCTTTGGATACCACTCGGCCTCGGTTCTCCACCAGAAACTGCAGCAGGCGAAAGGACTTGGGCTCCAGCGGACGGGTTTCCCCTGCCACTGTAAGTACAAGATTCTGAACGTCTAATTCGACGGCGCCAAATCGGTAGCGGCCGTTCGCCGCCGTCCTCATGATTTCATCACCAGCCATCAGGAAAGCATCCGGCCCAAATCACGACTTGCGAAGGCTATCCGCCTTAACGTGCTCCCATGCGCTACGCAAAGATGATTGGTTCCCTTATTATAGCGGCGGCCCCGCTGCTGGGAGCGGTAAAACTTCAGGTCCTGCAGGGCCGCCCAGTGGTGAAAGGGGTCTTCGTGAACGGCCACGGCCCTTACCGGTTTCTGCTGGATACCGGAGCCCAGTCCAACCAGATTGAGGCTGGCTTGGCCCGATCCATCGGACTGCTGCCAACATTCCAAGTGGAAATGGTGACCGCCGCCGGCGTGGCGCGCGTGTCCGGCGGCAAGGGACTCGACGTGTCCCTCGATTCGGTCACCGCAAACCAGCAGGAGTTCCTATATACGGATATGCAGGCAGTCCGGCAGCTCTCAACCGATATTCAGGGCGTGCTGGGCCAGGCGTTTCTCTCGCGATTCGATTACCTGCTGGATCTGCGAGCCAAGCGCCTGGAGTTCGGCCCGTCAGATCGCCAGGGCACTCGGGTCGAACTTCGTATGCTCGACGGACGCCCGTCCGTCTTCAGTAACCTCGGATGGCTGGTGCTCGATTCGGGCGCCGATCGCATCATCCTGTTCGATGCCGCATCCGCCAAGAGCGCCTACACCATGCGAACGGCAACGGGCTTTCTGTCGACAGGAACTATTCAAACCAAGCCGCTAGTTATCGAAGGCCGCTCCATCCCGCACCGGGAAGCCGTGGCGGCGCCCCGTCAATCCGGCGCAAGCGAGGACGGATTACTGCCTGCCAGCCTATTCCATGCCGTGTATGTGAACAACTCCCACGGTTACGTAATCCTCGATTGACCCAAAGAAATCGGTGACAGGATACTCATTCCCCAATTCTTTCGCCAAATGGAACCGAAAGCCCTTTGTTTGCATCGCTCGGCAAATAGGGGAATGAGTATCCTGTCACCACATTCTTCGGCGGGAGCAGTATTGACACCAAACAAAACCTATGCCATGCTTCCCCTAGACAACTGATGAAGCTCTTCCGGCGATTCCTCTACCTCTTCCAACGGCGCAAGCTGGAAGCCGACCTCGCCGAGGAACTCCGCTTCCACCGCGACATGACCCACGAGAAAATGCAGCGCGCCGGCGTGCCCCCCGAAGATATCCCGTCCGCAGCCGCCCGAAAATTCGGCAACACCACACGGATTCTCGAAGATCTCCGCGCCATCCGCCGATTCACATGGATCGAGTCCCTCTTGCAGGACTGCCGTTACGCCGCCCGCGGATTCCTACAGAAGCCGGCGTTTGCCCTCACCGTAATCGGAACCATCGGCCTCGCACTCGGCCTGAACACTACCCTGTTCACCGTAGTCAACGCCTATGTATTCCGCCCGTTCGCGGTGCACGACCCCAACAGCCTCTATCAATTCGCCTGGACCACCAAACATTCCAAACGATTTCGCAACACCTGGCAGGAATTTGAAGAACTACGCGGCCAGAAAATATTCTCCAATGTCATCGCCGACCAGTTGCTGGTGATACGCGTGGAAGGTCAATCCGCTATCGGCCAGGCAGTGACCGGCAACTACTTCACTACACTCGGCGTGGGCGCGGCTCTGGGCCGCACCCTTCTGCCGGAAGATGCCGCCACGCCCGGCAGCAGCCCGGTCCTGGTACTCAGCCATGCCGCCTGGAAGAACAGATTCGCCGCCGACCCCGCCATTCTCGGCCGCAAGATCTACATCCACGGCCAGCCTTTCGAGGTCGTGGGCGTCACCCGGCCCGAGTTCGGCGGCATCATCTCCACACCCGTCGACCTCTGGATCCCGCTCACCATGTTGCCGCTCGTGAACGCAGGTCCTAGCGTGTTCACAGCGGACCGCGATCCACATCTCGAAACGATCGGCCGTCTGCCGCCCAGCGTCACTCCCCAGCAGGCTCAGGCCGAGCTTTCCGTATGGGCCCGCCGTACCACCGCGGATCGCCCCGAATCCGCTCGCGCCACCGGTGCGTTGCTCCTTCCGCGGGCCTCATCCATATCCATCACGCCAGAAGTAGTCGCCGTATTCTCACCGCTCCTGTTCGCTTTCCTGCTGGTGCTCTTGATCGCTTGCGCCAACGTCGCCAACATGATGCTAGCCCGCGGCCTCGCCCGTCAGCGCGAAATCGGCATCCGGCTCTCGCTCGGCGCGGCGCGCCCGCGTCTCATCCGCCAGTTGTTAACCGAGAGCCTTCTACTGGCCTTGCCGGCCGCCGCCGCGGGATTCGCGATCTCCGCCCTCACCGTCGATTTCACTCAGCGTCTGATGTTCCGCACTGTGCCGCCGGAGGTCGCCCGCCTGATTCATGTCCTGGACCTCGCCCCCGACTACCGCGTCTTCCTGTTCCTTCTGATCGGCGCAGTCCTGTGCACCCTTGCCTTCGGCCTTGCACCAGCTCTGCAAGCCACGCGTTCCGCTCTGGTCCAAGCCAACCGTGGCGACTTCAACAATGAACTGCGTCCCGCCCGCCTGCGCAACGTTCTGGTGGTAAGTCAGGTGATGGTGTGCTCCTTGCTGCTGATCTGCGCCGCCATCGTCCTTCGCAACGGACACACGCAAGCGGCCCGCGATGTTCGTCTCAACACCCGCGGCGTCGTCGATGTAATCATGCAGCAGCGCTTTCAAATCAAGGCGGCCAAACGCCTGCACCAGGAGCAGTGGGTGGAATCCGTGGCCACTGCCGAGCGCGCGCCTCTGTATGGCTCTCTCGATACAGTTCCAGTGGCCGCCGGTCGCGATCCCATCCGCGTCGGATACAACTTGGTCTCGCCGGAGTATTTCGACGTCTTCCGCATCCCCTTAGAGCGCGGCCGCAACTTCAGCGCCGACGAAGCCACATCCCAGGCAGCGGTGGCCATCGTCAGTGCGGCAACGGCGGCGAGGCTTTGGCCCGGCGAAGACGCTCTCGGAAAATCGTTTCGCATCGCCCCCGATTCGCGCATCGATGCCTTCCGCGAACTTCCGCCCTTCTCCAGCGCTCTTGTAGTCGGCGTTGCCCGCGATGTCATCAGCGGCTGGGTGGGCGACGGCCTGGATGCCACCTGCATCTATTTTCCAATCGGTGTCAGCCGCGGCAGATCGCTGCTCGTCCGCGTAAAAGGCGACCCGGAAGCTCTCCGCTCCACCATCGACTCAACCCTCACCGCAGCAACTCCTGGCGCAGTCGATCAAACCAACCCGATGGATCAAGTGCTCGCCGTCCAGATCTACCCATTTCGCGTGGCGTTCTGGATTTCGGGATTCCTGGGCGGCCTGGCGCTCGTGCTAACTGCGTCCGGAATCTACGGCGTCCTGTCCTACTTGGTCGGCCAACGAACAAAAGAAATCGGCATCCGCATAGCCCTAGGCGCCACCACAAACGGCGTGGTGCGATTCGTCCTCGCCCACTCCCTGAGACTAGCCGCCGCCGGAATCGGCTTAGGCGCGCTCCTGGCCATGGGCGCGTCCCGCCTCTTAGCCTCTCAACTGTCGATGTTGAAGCTATTCGACGCCCTGGCATACGCCGCCGTGATCCTATTGGTCACCATAGTCGCCCTAATCGCCTCATTCTTCCCCGCCCAACGCGCCGTCCGCGTAGACCCAGCCACAACCCTGCGCTGCGACTAAAAGAAATCAAAAGAAATCGGTGACAGGATACTCATTCCCAATTTGTTCGCAAACGAGACAGAAATAGGAGAATGCGCATCCTGGCACACTTTCCTCTTTGTGGATAAACTGCGGTAGAATTGATACGATGTTCTTCGACCCGACTGGAATCACCGCAGCCCTTGGCAGTGCAAAAGTAATTCTTGATCTTCTGAAGAACGCCAAGGACGCGCAGCTCGCTATGGGAATCACGCGAGAAGTAGCAAACGTACAAGGTCAGCTCATTGGCGTCCAGCAGCAAGCATTACAGCTCCAAGCGGAGAATCAAGAACTAAAAAATCGACTCAATGCACTTGACGACGACAAACACTTTCGAGACAGCCTGGACTACGACGCAGCTATCGGCGTTTACAGACGTAAGGACTCCAAGGGGCGCGAAGAAATCTATTGTTCCACATGCCTAGACAGTGATAATAAGCGGGTGCGCACATCTGAAGAACGATCTACCGTTCCTCCTACCCTGGTGTGCCACATACATGGCTATAGGCAGTAAAAGATATTTCTAAAAGACGCCCCGTTTTTGACGCGGCGGCGCTTAGAAACAATAGATCAGGGACACCGGCTCCCCTATTCTGCTTCCCTGTTTCTCTCTCTTGCCGTTTCCTAAACGCGCTAGCGCGTTTGAGGTATCCGTTACGAGTTTGAGTTTTCTGGCTCTTCGAGGGCTCTGGCCGACATGTGGGCCGGATGTATCCGCGCAGCGCTCGAGGGTAGAGATGAAGAGCGAAAACTATTCGATCGAGCGCTGGCGACGAAACATCTCCAGCGGGCAAAAGAAAAAGGCCCTTGGGAAGGGGCCTCGTTATAAGCTTCTTCAGCTATTCTCCCGGTCTTTCGATCAGGAAACCAATCTCTGCCAAACGGGCAGGCCTTCGCTGAAGGCTCTAAATAAAATGCTAACCGATTGAGAAAATCGAG
>DASQGY010000348.1:0-8949 GCA_035632375.1 Bryobacteraceae bacterium
CCAATCCTCCACCAAACTGGCCGAACCAGAGGCTCCCGTCTTTGGTTTGGCAAATGGCATAAACCGGTTTTAGGTCTTTCGTGAGGGATCCATCCTTCACCGGAAAGGTCGTGAATTTCCCATCTTGGAACCGCGTAAGCCCCGCCAGCGTGCCGATCCATATCGTTCCGTCCCGATCCTCGTGGATGGCTTTGATCGCATCGCTCGCCAGCCCGTCCTCGGTCCGGTAAACCGTGAACTTGCCGTTCTGGAACCGGTTCAGTCCGTGATCCGTGCCCACCCAGATACTGCCGTCCCTGCTCTCGGCTATAGTCCTTACCATCCCGTCGGAGAGGCCCTGCTTCGCGCCCCAGGGCGTGAATACGCCGTTCTTCAACTGGGTCAGGCCGCCACCGTATGTCCCGATCCACAGGCTTCCATCCCTCGCTTCAAGCAGTGCCCAAACGTAAGTCTGTTTGAGTCCGGGAGTATTGGTGGTGTCGAACTGGGTGAAAGTCACGCCATCGAATCGCACCAGCCCCTGCATGCTTGCCAGCCACAGATAGCCATCGCGAGTTTGCACGATGGACATGATCTGCTTCTGCGTCAGGCCATTCTCGAAGCCCCAGACATGGTGAACGTACTGCGTGATGGCTTTGCTTGGGTCCAGCGCGAATGCCGCGCCTCCTCCCACCAGAATTGACAAGAACGCCGGCAAGATCCTCGATGACAACAATCCTCGTGGGAGTCTCAAGACTTCTTATCGGCTCTAAGCAACGGAATCTTCATTGTTGGCGAAACCGGGAAATGGGTATCCTGGCCCCGATTTTCGTAGAATTGGAGCGTGCGATATACCCTTCTCCTCTCTCTGTTCGCCGCCGTCGCGGCCGCCCAAGGCATCCCCGGATTCACCATCGGCAATCTGGACAAAACCGCCGATCCCTGCGTCGATTTCTACCAATACACCTGCGGAGGCTGGATGGCCAAGAATCCGGTTCCCGCCGACCAGTCCATCTGGGGACAGGCGAACCAATTAATTGAGCGCAATCGCGCCATCCTGCAAAACATCCTCGAGAAGGCCGCCTCGCCCAAGCCCACCCGCACGCTGGTGGAGCAGCAGATCGGCGATTTCTACGCGTCCTGCATGGACGAGCAGGCCATCGACAAGCTGGGAGCCGCGCCGCTGAAGCCGGAGATGGACCACATCAACGCCATCACCGCCAAGTCCGGGCTGGTCGCCGAAGTTGCCCGGCTCCATCTCACCGGCGTCACCGTCCTCTTCAATTTCTATTCCTCGCCGGACGCCAAGGACTCCATGCGCATGATCGCCCAAGCGGACCAGGGCGGCATGGGCCTGCCCGATCGCGATTATTACCTCAAGGACGACGCCAAGTCGGTAGAGCTGCGCAAGCAGTACGTGGCCCACGTAGCCAAGATGCTGGAGTTGCTCGGCGAGCCGGCGGACAAGGCCGCGGCCGATGCCGACGCGGTGATGAAAATCGAGACTGGACTGGCCAAGGGCGCTCTCGACCGCGTATCCCGCCGCGATCCCCAGCAGACCTACCACAAGCTGACGGTACACGAACTGGTGTCGCTGAGCCCCGGAATCGACTGGCCGAAGTATTTCGCCGGCGTGGGCGCGCCACCTATCGAGGACCTGAATGTCGCCGAGCCAAACTTCTTCCGAACGCTGGAATCGGTGCTGGTGCAGACCAGCCTGGAGGACTTGAAGGCCTACATGCGCTGGCACTTGGTCCACGCCGAAGCGTCTCTGCTGTCCAAGCCCTTTGTCGATGAAAATTTCCATTTCTTCCGGCAGATTCTGACTGGCGCCAAAGAGCTCCTGCCCCGTTGGAAGCGCTGCGTCACCGCGGTGGACAGCGATCTCGGGTTCGCGCTGGGTCAGAAATATGTAGAGGAAACTTTCGGCCCCGAAGGCAAGACTCGCACGTTGAAAATGGTGCAGGAGATCGAAAAAGCCATGAAGGACGACCTCGGCACGCTCTCCTGGATGACGGCGGCGACAAAGGCCGAGGCGCTGGTCAAGCTGCGCGCCGTGGCCAATAAGATCGGCTATCCGGATAAATGGCGCGATTATTCGACAGTGAAGATCATCCGCGGCGATGCGGTGGGGAACGACGAACGCGCCACCGAGTTCGAAGTCCAGCGCGTCCTGGGCAAAATAGGCAAACAGGTGGACCGCACCGAATGGTTCATGACCCCGCCCACCGTGAACGCCTACTACAATCCAACCGAAAACAACATCAATTTCCCGGCCGGCATCCTGCAACCGCCTTACTGGGACAGAAAACTGGACGACGCGGTGAACTATGGCGGCGTCGGTGCAGTGGTGGGCCACGAACTCACGCACGGGTTCGACGATCAGGGCCGCCAATTCGATCCGCAAGGAAATCTGCACGACTGGTGGACACCGGAAGACGCGAAGGAATTCGAGAAGCGCGCCGAGTGCTTCGTCAAGGAGTACTCATCGTTCATCGCCGTGGAAGACGTGCACCTGAACGGCAAGCTCACGTTAGGCGAAAACACCGCGGACAACGGCGGCTTGCGCCTGGCGTTCATGGCGCTCATGGAATCGCTGAAAGGCAAGCCGCACCCGAAGATCGACGGGTTCACCCCGGAGCAGCGATTCTTCCTCGGATGGGGGCAAGTGTGGTGCCAGAATGCGCGGCCCGAAGTCTCCCGCATGCGAGCGCAGATCGATCCACATTCTCCCGGCAAGGATCGCGTGAACGGCGTAGTGTCGAACATGCCGGAATTCCAGAAGGCCTTCGCCTGCAAGGTGGGGCAACCGATGGTTCGCGAACCGGCGTGCCGCGTGTGGTAGAGCGTGTAGCCCGAAGGGACTTCATTGCATCGGGCCTCTTGTGGCGAAACAATCCTCCCTTGAAGCCGATCGTGATCAGTGTGAATGTGATGTACGATCGATCCGCGCACGACGGGAAAGGATTAGGAGAAGACGAGCTCGCCAAATTCAACCGCTATCAGGAGCGGGCGCGCCGCGAATACGCCACCAGCGGCCTCCTCTTCGAACTTCACGTGAAGGAAGGAGCGTACCTGCGAACGCAAGGATACTCGGAGATCCCCGACAAGTTTCTCGAACGGAAGATGATCAACCTCCTGGTCACCGATTCGCTGGGATACGACATCGACCGAGATCGTACGGGCGCCTGCTCCATCGGCCCCCGCCGGCGCCGGCCGGGCTTCGCCGAGGATCCGTTCTACAAAACCTTCATAGGCCTGAAAGACGCCGGCGAATCGGCGTTAGCTCACGAGTACGCGCATCACTTCACCCTGGACACCCGCCGAGCGCCAACGGTTACGCGTAATTCCTGGGCCGATCTCCGCAACAACTACTGGCTCTGGCGCCAGCGTCACGGCGTCCCGATTTTGCAGTTCCGATCCTGTGCAAATTCGGAGTGGGCGAAGCTCCAGTGATGGCCGGGCCTGAATACGGGAACAAGGAACACGAGGAAGACAAGGAATACGAGGAAGGCCCATGAGAGCCTCTCCGGCCCTGGCCTTCCTCGTCTCCCTCGTATTCCCGTCCGGTAACGCAGCGAACAATGGCACGTTCGACCTAAGCGAGCCTTGCCCCCGCGCCCTCTTTCTCGTAGGCTGGAAGGCATGGAATTGCTTACTGCCGATGAGATCGTTCGTTTGACGCCCCCTGAACGTCTGGCGCTGATCGCGCAGCTTTGGGATAGCCTCGAACATGAGCAGCTTCCCTTGACAAATGCGCAGGAAGCCGAGCTGGAACGTCGCCTCAGCTCGCTCGACGAAGATAGGCGCAACGGCGTAACGTGGGCATCCCTAAAATCCGAACTTGAGCAGCGTTGCCCATAGTGTATTCGGTTATCTTCACTCAGACCGCGCGGGGGGAGTTGATCGAGGCGCAGGATTGGTACGAAGGCGAAGCCACTGGGCTAGGCCGGCGTTTTCGCCAAGCGGTTGACGCCATGGTCGAACGGATGAGTGATAATCCCCGGCAGTTTCCCACAGTCCTCAAGAATGTCCGCCGCGCCCTCTTGCGCCGCTTTCCCTACTCGCTGTTTTTTGTCGTCGAGGATGACGCTCTTATCGTGATTGCCTGTTTTCACGCCAGCCGCGATCCGTCCCGCTGGCAAGAACGGGCCTGAGTTCATGCAGGCCCATGAAAACCACTCTAGCGGCTGGTATTCCTCGTCTTCCTCGTATTCCCCCGCCCCAACCCCCTCCCCTGTAACCTTTTCCCCCCTGTGCGGTAATTAGAGCGTGTACGAAGCAACCGACAGCAGCCTCATGCAGGCTGTCCGGGATGGCGACCTTGGTGGCCTGGCCGTCCTGTTTGAGCGGCACCACCGGGCGCTGTTCAACTACTTCGTCCATGTGAACGGCAATCGCGAGCTGAGCGAGGACTTGGTGCAGGACGTGTTCTTCCGCATGCTGAAATACCGGAAATCGTTCCAGCCCGAGCGGGCCTTCACCGCCTGGATGTACCAGATCGCCCGCAATGCGCATGTGGACACCATCTCGAAGCGGAAATTTGAAGTGGCTCTTGGGGAGAAGGAATTTGCGAGTGTGAACACCGTCGATGAAAATCTGAAGCGCAAACAGGAGATCGGGCTGCTGAAAAAGGCCATGGCTCGGTTGCCTCTGGAGAAAAGAGAACTGCTGGTTTTGAGCCGTTATCAGAATCTGAAGTACGACGAGATCGCCACCATCTTGGGCTGCGACGTTGGTGCGGTGAAGGTGCGTGTGTATCGCGCGGTGCGGGCGCTGGGGCAGATCTATTTCGAATTGGCTGGAGAGAGGGCGTCATGAATTGCGAAGAAGCAAGAACACAATTCGTCGATTACTGGAGGGGCGTACTCGAGGACCCGTTGGGTGACTTTCGGGTTCACCTGGAGTCCTGCGAGCGCTGCCGGGCGGAAGCGGAAGACCTGAAGAGCCTGTGGACCGACATGGGCGCACTTCCGGAACAAGACCCTAGCCTGGGCCTGCGCGTTCGCTTCTACGATTCGCTGCGCGAGTGGCGGCGGAACGAGGATCAGCGGCGGCAGGGTTTCTGGTGGCTGCGTCATCCGGCATTCCAGGCCGCGTGCGCCATGGCCATTCTAATGATCGGTGTCGGGACCGGCTATCTGGCGCGAGGCCGCGACACGGCGGAGGTTTCACAACTCCGCGGGGAGGTATCCAACATGCGTCAACTTGTGGCTTTGTCTTTAATGCAGCAGCAATCCGCCAGCGACCGGTTGCGCGGCGTGAACTACGCGTACCGCGTGGAGCAGTCGGATCCGCAGGTGCTGGGGGCGCTGTTGACCACCGTGAATCACGACTCGAGCGTCAACGTTCGCCTGGCCGCCGTGGATGCCCTGCGCAATTTCACCGACAGCCCGGTGGGCCGAAATGGGCTGGTGCAATCGCTCGGTAAACAGGAATCGCCGATGGTGCAGATCGCGATTCTGGATCAGATCGTATCGGTGCATGAGAAATCGGCGGTGCCGGCGATCCAGTTCCTGATGTCCGGCAAGGATTTGAATCCGCAAGTGAGGCAGCGCGCCGAATGGGCGCTGAAACAACTGCAATGAAAACTCTACTGATTCTGCTTAGCGCGATCGCGGCGGCTTACGGCTTCGACGAGGAAGCCAAGGAGACCATCCGCAAGAATTTCCCAGCGGCGGCGCATCTCGAAGTAGACAACGTCCACGGTTTCGTTCACGTGAGCGGCTATAACGGCAGCGAGATCCAAATGGTGGCGGAGAAGCGCGTCGTCGCGGAATCGAAGGATCGGTTGGATGCCGCGCAGAAAGAAGTGAAACTGGACATCCAGCAATCGGGCGACACGCTGACCATGTACGTCGACGGGCCGTTTCGCTGCCATTGTGGCGATCGCGGCGATAACTTTGGCGGCTTCAATGAAAATAGGCATCGCGGCTACCGCGTGATCTACGATTTCGAAATCAAGGTTCCGGTAGCGACCATCGTGCGGTTAGGCACGGTGAACGAGGGCGACATCCGCCTGGAGAACACCACCGGCGATTTCGATCTGAGCAACGTCAACCATCCGATCGAAGCGAAAGAGGTAGGGGGCTCGGGCAGAATCCATACCGTCAACGGCGGAATCACCGCTCTGTTCACCAGGAACCCCACGGCGAACTGCTCGTTCGGAACAGTCAACGGAACCATCGAGACGTCGTTCCGGCCGGGTCTGAATGCCGACGTGCGGGTGAAGACGTTCAACGGACGCGCCTATACCGATTACGACGTCACCGCGCTGCCCCGCCTCACCACCGCCGGTGAGCGCCGCAACGGCAAGTTCATCTACCGCAGCGACGATTTCACCGGCATGCGCATCGGCAGCGGCGGCCCGGAGTTCAAGTTCAACACACTCAACGGAAGTATTCGAATCGTCAATCGAGGAAAGTAATCATGAAAAAGCTGATAGCAGTTTCTCTTTTCGCGGCCGTCGCCGCATTCGGCCAGGATGCGCAACCGGATCGCGTCACCGTTCCCTTCAGCGATCCGTCGCGGCCAAAGACCCTGCGCGTGGGCCTGATCAACGGCGGCATCACCGTCAAGGGCTACGACGGCAAGGACGCCATCGTCGAAGCGCGCCCCGAAGGCGGTTCGGGCAAGCATCATCGCGCCGCGGAGCGCTCCGATGGGATGCGCCGGATCGACATGTCGGGAACCGGGCTGACAGTGGAGGAATCGGAGAACGTGGTCCGGGTCGGCACACGGGCGATCAACGAGGATATCCAGTTGTCCATTCAGGTGCCTTACAACACGTCGCTCAAGCTTCATACCGTCAACGGCGGCGACATTGTAGTGGACCATATCGTCGGCGACGTGGAACTGGAAGACACCAACGGCAAAATCACTGCCACCCACATCTCCGGAACCGCCGTAGTGAACGCGCTAAACGGCAAAGTGCTGGTGACCTTCGACAAGATCAGCGGCGACAAGCCGATGTCCTTCAGCTCGCTCAACGGCGACATCGATGTAACGTTCCCCGCGGACGTGAAGGCCAAGCTGAAACTGAAGACCGACAACGGCGCAATCTACAGCGATTTCGATATCCAGGTGGATTCAACGGCGCGTAAGCCCATCGTGCAGGACAGCCGGTCCGGGCACGGCAAATACCAGGTTTCTTTCGACAAAGCAATGTACGGCCAGATCAACGGCGGCGGCCCGGACATGCAGCTCACCACCTTCAACGGCAACATCTATATTCGAAAGGCGAAATAGGACGCGCGAGGCTGGGCAAAATGAAACCTGTCAGCAAGTGGTAGTACAGGCTTTAGCCTGTGAACTACAAAAGCCGCCCGGCAAGTGCGCGGGCGGCTCTGGTTTCTACGGTTCAGTATTCTTCGTGCGTCAACTAGCGGCGGAACCCTCGGCCGAAGTCACGGCCTCGAGAATCACGGCCCCGGTCGAATCCGCGATCATGGCCGCGGTCAAAATCGCGATGCTCACGCCATTCATTCCCGCGAGATTCACGGAACCGGAAATCGTCACGATCAAAGTGACGCTCGCCACCCCAATATCCCGCTATGAAACGGCCGCCCACAAAGCTAGGGGCCACCCAATAGGCGCCCGCATACGGGGGCAGGGACCAATAGCCGTCGACCCAGTTGCCGTATCCGTCGTAATAGCCATCAACCCAAACGTATCCGGGGCCGGGGTACGCAGGCCGGTAGGCTGCCACCGGAGCACCGGCGTAATAACGCGGCCCACCAACATTGATGCCCACCGAGAAATGCGTTTCGGCGAACAGGGAACCACCCACCACCAACAACATCGCCACCAGTTTCGTTTTCATTTTCTTCGTCCTCCCTACGCCCCCATAAAATGCACGTCGCGCACCACTCGTGAAGTTCTTGAAACGAAAGCGAATGATACTTCTTTAATGGCCGATGAACACCGCCACCCTGGTGGAATTCAGCCGACCGCCCACCGCCGCTTTCACGGTTACAGAAACCTACCGTTACATGCCCGCCGGTCAGCAATAATTCCTCCTCGCTGTACGCCTTTGATCCGCGGAGCTTCCATAAGTTCCTTTCTTTCCCTACCATCGCGCCCTTGGCAGTGTGCTTGCACTAGCGAGCGGCATGAAGACACTCACGTCAAGCGCAGCGGTTCTTTGCCTGGTGATCGCCGTCTCCGCCGGGCTATCGCTTGCGGATAAGCGGCTGTCGATGGCCGCTCACAACGTGAAGATCATCAGCCGCTATGGGGCGGTGACGCTGAAGGGGGCCGTGAAGACCGATGAAGAGAAGAAGGCGATCGAGGACAAAGCGACTGAACTCGCCGGGGCCGGCAAAGTGACCAGCGAGATTGCGGTTGCTCACCACATGCAACAGGAGGAATCATGAGTAATACTGCCGTTTTTGGAATTTTTCGGGACACCGTGGCTCTGGGATCGGGTTTGGAGGGGCTTCGCGCCGCCGGATTCCGCAGCACAGATGTTTCCGTGTTGATGCCGGAAAATCTCGGCACCAAGGATTTCGCCCACACCAAGGCGACCAAAGCGCCGGAAGGCGCGGCTACTGGAGCAACCACCGGCGCATTGCTCGGCGGCGCGTTGGGATGGCTGGTGGGCGTGGGCGCATTGGCCATTCCTGGACTCGGGCCGTTCATCGCGGCCGGTCCGATCATGGGGATGCTGGCGGGCGCGGGAGCCGCCGGCGTAGTGGGCGGAATCGCCGGCTCGCTGATCGGCATGGGTATTCCCGAGTATGAGGCGAAGCGCTACGAAGGCCGGGTGAAATCAGGCGGCATCCTGCTCTCCGTTCACTGCGATAGTTCGGAGTGGGAGAAGCGCGCGAAAAACATCCTGCAGCGCACCGGCGCCGAGGACATCAGTTCCGCGGGCGAAGCGGTCGCCGATTACGCCACCAGTGCGCGGCCAGGCTCCCGCATCTAAATGAGCACCCAGTTACGGAGAGATCGCGCGCGAAAAGCGGGGAC
>DASQGY010000349.1:0-23023 GCA_035632375.1 Bryobacteraceae bacterium
TTCACACGAGTGTGAACGCGGCACGCAGGAGTGCGTGCGCTACTGAATGTCTACGGTGACCGCGACGTCGATAGTCTTCGGCGGCAGGCATTCCTTGTTGTTGCAGGCTTGATAGCGGAGCTTACCGTTCATCATTGCCGGCCCTGGGGCGGCCGACGCCGGCGCTTTGAAGCGGGCCACAATTTCAAAGTTTCCGCTGAACACCGACAACGGCGTCGGCGAGAAATCGTACTTCTCCATTTGCGGCTTCGGATACGTGATCTGCTCCAACTGGAGCGGCTCCTTGGCCCAGCTCAGCTTCAGTGGAATGAGGTATTCCTCCGACGGCTTGTCGCTGTTGACGTGGAAGCCCGCCCTGAGCTGCGCCTTGAGCTTGACGTCGCCCTCGGCGTTACGTTTGATAGTAAGCCGGTCGGGCGTGACACTCAGGACGTTACTGGTTTGCGCCGGTAAAGAAGGCGAGAGTGCCGATGCGAGAAGGAGAGCGAACGCCGCTGCGAGGCGCGTCGAGCAATTGCACAATGTCATTCCTGAAATCCTCTTTCCCGCGGGAGAGCCCGATATGAATGGAAGCGATCTTGCCCTGGCGATCGATCAAGAAAGTGGTGGGCAGGGAGTCGACGCCGCCATAGAGTTGTCCGACCTGTTCCGTACCGAGCACAATGCGGTAGTTCACCTTGAGCTGTTGGATATAGGGCTTCACCGTTTCCCAGCCATCTTCATCCATGGATACGCCGAGCACAGCGAAGCCGCGATCCTTCAACTGCTGTTCGAATTCCATGAACCATGGAATTTCGACTTTGCACGGAGCACACCAAGTGGCCCAGAAATCGAGCAACACGACCTTGCCCTTGTAGTCGGCGATGTGCACGGTCTGGCCGTTAGCGTCTTTGAGTGCGAACTCCGGAGCGGCCTTGCGCTCTTTTTCAGGCTTCACGGCAGCCTTGGCCGTGGTGGGACCGTACGAGCAGCCAGTCCAAAGGATGACGCCGCCGAGCGCAAAACACAAACCGGCTATGATTGGCTTGGTCAAGGGAACTCTGATCTCCTAAATCTAATTATATCGGGATTCCGCGGTTGCGGAACGCTGCCTGGAACCACTCCGCCCGCCGCTTCCGATACCGCGCCGCCAGAGTGAATTCTTCATGGCGGCGGACGCCGGAATAGAGCCAGGCGGCGGTGTCGCAGAAGCTTTCGCACAGGTATGTGCGAAAGCTTGGGTTGTGGGTTGTAGGTTGTGGGTTGTAGGACAACAAAATGCGCTTTCGGGATTCGGCGGACCAGCCTAGCTCGCCTCGGGCATGTTGCTGCCATTCTTTTAGCACAACCGCTTCGTAGGATTTGCGGAGTTGGTTGCCTAACCGTACCCAGACGAAATGGAACAGTTCGTGGGTTAGAATGCGGGCCAGCTCTTTCGGATGCTCTGTCAATTCCTGGTCGAAGATGATTTCGCGGCTGCGGACGTGCGTAGCGGCGTGAACGGGCCGGCCGGATTCATGATTGGAATAGAGGTGGCCGCCCTTCACGCTTAGGGCCGGCCGGAAGCTGACTCTAATGTCGCGTCCTTCGAACGGCGGTAATCGCTTCGCAACAATTCTACTGATGGACTTGTTGGAGCTGTGGGGGCCCTTGGGGCGTGAAGTAGGACGGGTTTTCAACTTTGACCTTGTATTGATCCTGTATCTTTCTCATTTCCTCGGTGAAGCGTTCCGTCCTCACGGCTTGGATAATCTCGTTGGAGACATCGTCGTAGGGTTGGGCGCTCATGTCGTCCACGCGAATGAGATAGAAGCTGTTGGGTGGTTGCCTCACCACTTCGCTTAAGCCGCCGGATTTCAGGGAGAACACCGCCGCCTTGATCGGTTCGGGATAGGGGCTGTTGCGTTTGATCATTCCAAAATCGCCGCCCTTGACCGCGGAAGATTTGTCGTCCGAGTTCTCCGTGGCAAGCTGAGCGAAATCGGCGCCGGCCAGGATTTTCTTGCGCAAATCCTCGATCTTCGCCTTGGCCTCGGCCTCGCTCAGCATTTTCTTGCCATCGGAGCCAGGCTTGTCGGGTGTTGGACTGAACATGATCTGAATCACTCGGACTTTCGCCTGTTTGAAGCGATCGGGGTTGTCCTGATAGAACTTCTCCAGCGTCGCCTTGTCGACGGGGATCATGTTCTGATGTATGGTCATTTGGGCGCGCATCAGGATCTGGATACGGTCGAATTCAAGCGCTTCCTTGAAGGGCGTCTGTTTGTCCAGGCCAGCCTTTTCCGCATCTTCGGCCAGGCGTTTCATCACGAAGACCGTGGTCAGCGATTGCGGATTCGCGTGCGCCGCCTGCTGATATTGCGGGGGAAGCCCGGCGATCAATTTGTCGACTTCCGCCGCCGTGTACTTCTTGCCGTCGATCTCGACCACGACGGTGTCGGGGCTGACCTTCCCTGCTGGGGCCGCCGGCGTGGGCGCCACTGGAGCGACAGGCGCGGGCGTACCGGGCGTAACTTTGGGTGGTTGCGGCGGCTGGGCGCACAGCGACGTAATGAACAGAGCTGTCAACGCAAAAGATTTCATCGGGAGTTTCCTTGTGACGCGGAAATCCCAGTTTATCACGCCGCGGCGCTGCATCGGCGGCACGCGCGAGCTGGAGCGATTGATTGAGCTCCTCAAGCTGAGCTCGGGCGGGCAGCGCTAGCGAGAGGCTCGTCTTCAGGCGCTATTCCGAACCGGATTTGCTCACGAGAATCGGTCTCGCACTTAGCGCCTTATCACTTGCAGCCGGGCAAAACAAACGACCCGATGCGCGTAGTGGAAGATCCGGCGCCGTGTTTTAGATAGTTCCCCACAAACCAGAAGGTACAGTCGTCGGAGGGATCAACGGCGATGTTCGTGTAGTCCTCCCAGCGCAAGTTGCCCGTTTGTGAAGCTTGACCTTCGGCCAACACCGACTCCTGGAAGGTAAATTGGCCCTTGGGGTCGGTGGCCAACCGCGCCGCGAAGCGCTGACCGGCATAATTAGGATCGCCGCCGAACGAATAGCCGATTCCGATGTCGCCCTTGCGGTCCATGGCCATGCTCCCCAGCCAACGATAAGATCCGCCAGGTGCATATGTCCCTTGCTGGTACAGCACTGGGTCACGCTGTTTATCCAGCCGGAACTCGTACCATCGCACTCCACCACCGTGCGCGGCGGTGGCCACGGAATGCTCCGCCAGGATGGACTCTTGATTTCCAAGCCGGCGGTACACCAGCCGCTGGATCAGCTTGTCGCCTTGTGAATCCAGGCGGCGGCCGGTGCCCGGCTGCGAGACGCAGTTGCTCAGTTGGCCGTCGCAGAGATAGTGATAGGGCGCTACCGCGATCTTTTGCGGCGCCGACACGGTGGTCTTGGAGGGATCGTTCCAATCCACGTGTACCTTGTAAAAGTAAATGCCGTCGTCCTCGAAAATCTTCATCAACTGCGTGCCACCGGTCGACATCATAATGTTGGGCGCTCCCACCGGGGGCGGTCTCTTGCCATCCACATCGGTGTTCAACATGAAGACCGCGCCGTCCAGCACCACACACTGTTCGGTCGCCGGCAGACCCTTCAGCATCTTATTGCGGTCGGCGATACAATCGTGTTTCTGGGTGATCACGCTAGGCAGCAAATCGTCGCTGGTGCTGGTTGGGTTGTAGTAGCCGTCGGGCCAAACAGCCGGACGTGGGTAGTCGGGAAACAAAGGCCGTTGGAACTCGTACCGATAGTACAGTCCCAATGGATCGGGCGTCGCGCTTACGGCATAGCACATGGCGTAGGGACCTTGCGGGTTGTTCCGTGGCCGTGTAAACACCGGAACCACGATCAGCCAGCGATCGGCCAATTGGTCGTAGCGCACCACGGCGTCGCTGTTGTTGACCACGCCGCAGCGAACGCCGAAGCCGGCAAAAACTGTGTCATTCGGAACGGCGCCATAGAGCAGCTTGCCGGTGATGTCATACTTCTTTCCCTTTTTGGTGAAGACGGCCATGGAGCCACCCAGGATCTCGAAGATATGATCGGGGCCCACCGCCAGGCTAATGTCAATGCCGCCGCGTCCTCCAATGACACGGCCTCCGTCGGCGGCGGGTGTGCCGTTCGCACCCGGGAACGCCTGTCCGGTGAAACCCTCGCCCAAGCCGTCAAAGCTGGCCACCGGCTCAATCGCGGCACGCGCGCCCGGCGACGTCTGTTCCACGGCAGCGCCCGCGGCGCCGATCTCGGGCGCAGGCGGCGGAGCTGGAATCGGCGCAGGTCCTCCCGCACGTGGTGGCCGGCCGCGTGTGGGAAGCGGTGTCGGCGGAGTTGAGCCCAAACCTCGCCCTGGCCCTACCCTGGTGCCTTGATTTTCCGCCGGGCTCTGTGTCGCTTCATGAATGACCACCGCTTTATTCGGGATAAACTGCGCCATCAAACCCGATGTCGCCACCGTGACTAGTACCAAATTGCCGAGGGGCCAAAAGCGAAGACAGCCAGCCTGTTTCCGCGCAGGCGATGTGTTGACAGCAGGCCGACTCCGGTCGCGCGAAACAGGTAGGCTGTCCCCGCTTTTGGCCCCACGGCAATTTGGTACTAGGCCCGTAGCACACAGTACAAGTTTCAAGCGTTTCGTATGCGACCCTCCACGGGAAAAGAATATCACTGGCGAATCACGGGCTCGCCGTCATGGACGCCCGGTGACCAGTGGTTGTGCTCCAGTATTCGATCCACTGCTCTCGTATTCCATTGCTCCGCTCCAGCAACTCCTTGCTGGGCGTGGCGCCGTGCTCCACGATCACCACGATTCCGGTGTTGAACTTCCTCTGCGAGTGATAGACATCGGGCAGTCTTGGCCCTTCCACCGCGATGACATCCTGTACCGTAACCTTCGTCCGATCGGCGCGAAAGATCGGGTGTCCATTTGCATCCGCACCCGCCGGGGCCAGGTTTCTCAGAATGAAGAAGTCAGGGACCTCCGCTGCGCCGATCATTCCCATCAGGTAGAGGTCCAGGAACGACCAGCCGGTGGCGGGAACATAGTAGTCGTCATCCAATTGCGTGTAAGTGCCGTCGAAGTTGTCTTGCCAGACGCCGCCTCCCATGGCCGATGCCTCGCTAGGCCGCTGGTACGGAAACGCCACCGGTGCCTGCAAGCCTCGCGCCCAATGCGTAGGCCCCAGCGGGATCACTTCGCC
Organism: Bryobacteraceae bacterium; assembly: GCA_035632375.1. Taxonomy (GTDB): domain Bacteria; phylum Acidobacteriota; class Terriglobia; order Bryobacterales; family Bryobacteraceae; genus Palsa-89. The sequence continues at coordinate 5,182 of DASQGY010000349.1, forward strand.
GCCCACTTTCGCCGATACGAAGGCGGCCCAACGGTGACCCATTTCGTGCCCGATCTGCGACATGGCGTAGTTATAGCCCAGCATCTTCCCATCGGAAGAGCGTTCCCCGAGTTGGCGTTGGTAACTCGCGATGTTTCGCGTATTGAGATCGGTCAGGCCTTCGGGTGGGCGCTCTTGCATCTGGTTGGAACCAACGTAGACCGGCTGCACAAATCCCCACTGGAATCTGCCGGCGCTGCAATAGCTCTCCAATCCTCTTTGGGTTTGCCCAATTCCGGTAACGTTGCCGCCCAACGGACCATTGCTGGGAGTGCCCGCCTCCTGGTTGTCCACACGGAAATCGGAATAGTAGGCCAGGAAATCGAACTTGTCGCCCAGTGCCTTGAGAACCGTACAACTCAGATCCCTGGGATTCGGCAGTGACAAATAATGAAAAGACTCGTACAGCACCGTGAATGGTCCATCCTGCCGCTTGAGTGAGGACAGGTCCACCTCCGGGCTGCCAATCCCGGTAAGCGTCACGGCGTTGGCGTGAATTTGTGCCACGGCGACCGGAGGAGTCCCAGGAGCTTCGACGTCCACGGAAATCGCAATGCGGTCGCCACTCTTGAGCGCCGCGGGCAGAGTGCCCTGCATGGAAATTGTTTTGCCACTAACCTTGACGCCGGCCATCGCGCCAGGGCCGGACGCAATGTAGCGGGACGCGCGGCCGCCGCGGCCAAACGGGCCAACGCCGCGGATCGCCCAAGTCAGATCGTGTGCCCTGCTCTCGCGCTTAGCCGATGAGTTCGAATCGAAAGCAACCCGGTAGGCGATTCCCGCAATTTGTGGATCGCCGTCCGCCAGCACTGCGCCGCCGGTCTCGAACGTGACCTTCAAGAACAGACCGTCCACCACCGATACTTTGACGCCGCGTAAATCAAGATGGCCGGCCACGCCGCGATGCTCATCGCTCTTCAGTGTGGCGATTTCCCGCTCTGTGTTGCCGGTAACCATAGGGTACAGGCCGACGATGGCGTCCTTGGCCGTCACCTGGTCATAAGACATCTCGATCGATCCATCGCGCCGCAGCACCGCCTGAAAACGGTTCACCGTCGGGGTCCAGGTGAAATCCTGGATGTTGCCCGCCGGCTCGGTCAATTCCCAGGTGATTACTACGCGATCCGGGAGTTCCTTCACGTAACGCGCGCCAGACATGCGCGGCTTGAAGAACACGCAGATCGCCGGGACCGTGTTGATCAGCGTGCGCGCCGCTTCCTGCAATTGATCGAAGCGGCCAATGGACACTCCACCGCCGCGGCCAGCCCCCTGAGCCTCGCCGAATCGGAGCGATCCAGTGATCCCCACTGACAAGGAGTCCCAGCTCTTGCCGGAAAACGGAAATGCGAAATTGTGCAGGCTCACCTGTGGATTTGAAATCTTGTCGCCGAATTCGGAGTCCCATTGGAGCGCCAGATTTTGGGCGCGATACCCACGGCCCTCCGGAGTGAATTTCATGGTACGGTGAACCAGGTCGAACAGGTTGGCCTTGCCCAGCACGCCTTCGTTCAGAGTAACGACGATCAAATCGCCGCGCGTCGAAACAGTGCCGATCGACCGTCCGGGATCCTGCCGCCCCTGCGCATTCGCGAAATTGCACTGCAACAGCGCAGCAGCGACAGCCATCACGCGCCAGCCGATCTGCATAACGCCTAGAACGTCAGGTACGCGCGCAATTGCACGTTCCGCGGATTGTTCAATGTCGATGAGACCTGCCCGAATGAAGCCGACGTGGGCGTGGTGTTTCCCATAGCGAAGACCGGATGGTTTAGGAAATTCAGAGCTTCCAACTGGAAGGCAAACTTGAAGCGTTCCTTGATGGGAATTTCCTTGGTCAGGCTCATATCCATCTGCAGGTAGTTCGGTCCGTGAAGATACAGGAAATCGTTAAACACACCAGGCGTGGACGCCGGCAGGATGAACTGCGGATTGGCTTGGCCGTTCGCCCCGATGATCGCCGAGTTCGTGATCAGGTTCTTGCCAGAGGCATTGTAGCCGCCGATGGTATTCAGGTCATGTTGCAGTTGGCCGATGGTAAGTCCGTTCAATACCACCCCCGCGCTGGTTCCGGTGGTGAAGCCGTTTACCGTATTGCGCGTTCCATTCATTTGCTGTACGTATCCGGAGGTGAACCGGTAGAGCGCTCCGATAGTCCAACCGCCCAGAGCCCGTTCCGCGATCGGGTTCGACAAACTGAATCTCCGCCCCTTGCCGAACGGCAGATCGTAGGTCCAATAGGTCTGGAAGGCTTGGCGAATGTCGAAGGGCGTCGGGCCGTAATCCAGATGGTTGTTCCGCAGGGTGCGATCCTGCGTCTGACCGCTCTGGCTGCTGGTGTTGTAAATGTTGCCCAGCGTGTGGCTCCAGGTATAGTTCGCCACCAGCGTTAAGCCATGGCTGTAGGCTTTGCGCAATTCCACTTGCAGAGCGTTGTAGTTGGTGTTGCCGTTGTCGTCGATGTATTGCAAGGTGTTGACGAACGGATTCGGCCGGAAGAAGTTAATGGGAAATGGTCCCGGCGCGTTGAATCCCAGGCTTGCGCACGGCGCGAAATTGCTGCCCACCATGCGGCACAAGTAGGTGCTGTTTCCCGCCAGTGATCCGGCCAGCGTGCCGGCTACGCCTTGTTGCAGGTTGGTGATGAATCCGCCCGACCCGTATCCAGAACCATTTGCCACCGCGCCGCAATTGGAGCAGGTGCCGCGCGCGCCGAAAGCCGCATCGAAAATGGGCGTCGGAGCCTGACCGGGGAAGCTGTTAAACGCAAACGTATTTGGCTTTCCATTTTGTGCGTTGATGCTCAGGTTCGCTTGTGCCTGGATGAACTGCTGCAGGAAGCCGTTTTCGAAAATGTTGGTCTCCTGATAGTCGTACTGGTGCCACATCCTGGTAGCCTTGTTGCCCAGATAGCGGGTTTCCAGCACCGTTCCATGGGCCAGCTCCCGCTGTATGCCAAAGGTCCAGCTCTGCAGGTACGGCGACCTCAGGTTGGGGTTGATAAAGTTCGCGCTGGAGTTGAAAGTGAATGCCGACTGCGGAAGGGTGGTAGTAAACGACGGTGGGTTCACTGCGAACGACGGAATGGCCGAACTGACGTTCAAGCCTCCGATCGGAAATCCCGGCGCCCCTGGATTCAACGCGCCCGATTGACTGGCACCCGGATTGCCCGGCAGCAGGTTGGAGATCACGTTCATGCCTTCGTTGTAGTGCGAGATGGAATAGCTGGCGCGAATCACCGTCTTGTGATCGCCCAGCAGCCGGCCCGGAAGGCTCGGGCCACCGCTTGGATTCCAGGCGAAACCAACGTTCGGCGATGGATTCTTGAAATCCCGGCCGTACGGACTGGAAGTGAGTTGGAATACCGGATTCGCTACGCCGTTCAGGGCGCCGGGTTGGAATGGGCCCGTGGACGGACCGAAGAAACTTCCTGGCCCCGGCTCCGTGTCGATGCCGTTCGTGTTGTGGATTACGCCGTCGAATTCCCAGCGCAGCCCGTAGTTGAGAGTGAACTGCGGATTCCAGCGGAACGAATCCTGAAAGTAGAGAGCGCCGGTGGTGAAGGCGAAGCGTTGCGTAACCGGGGCGAACTGCGCGTATTGATGCGTGGTCTCATTGACGTTGGTGCGGATGCTCACGCTGCTCAGACGGCCCGTCAGCAGCGCATAGAGCGCCTGTGCATTGGCCAGGTCGCCGTTAGTGGTGCTGATGTTCGGTAGTGCATTCTGCAGGATGGTTGCCGCCGGGTCGCCGGTGGCCAGACCCAGATTGTAGTTCGGCACTCCAGCGGTACCATACGAAGTCTCGTAGAAGCTGGTGTGCAGCAGCGTTCCGCCGATGGTGAACTTGTGGCGTCCCTTGAGCCAGTTTACATTGTCGGAAAGATTGTACACCGGATTGTTACGGATGAACGGAGTCGCGGAGTTCACAAACGGCGTGATTCCGCCGGGAGGAGCGGAGTTGCTCACCGAATTCCCGGGCACCGACGCCGGAAGATTGAACGTCGGCAGGTTGATCACGCGGTTGCCATAGTCGGCCCATTGGTGCGGATCGGCTCCTTGTGAGAAGAATTCCCCGTTGCTCTGCACACCGAAAGTGAACCCGTTCAGGATATGCGGCGTAATGGTGTAGTCCACCGAATTAGTGGCGACGTAGGTAGTGATTTTGTAGGCGTTGTTGTAAGCGCCCGCGCCCGGATAGTCCGGCGCCGACCCTTGGATATTCTGATAGCGCAGATTCCAGGTACCGTGCCAGGCGATCCGTGGAGTGATTTGATAGTCCAGCCGGGCGGTCGGATAGAGCGTCTTGGTGCTGGTGGTTTGCGTCCACTGCATGGTTTGCGCGTAAGGCTTGCCCGAGATGGGAACGAATCCCGATGCCTTGGACAGAGTTCCGTTGATCTGGCTGAGTATCTTCGCCGTTACCGGATCGATGCTGCTGGCCAGATTGTTTTGAGCTGCCACCTGCAACAGATTCACCGTGCGCTGCTGGCCGTCCGTACCGATGTAAGTGAAGTTGCCTTGCTGCGATCCCGAAGTCAAAACATTGGCCGCTAACGTTGTGCTGCCGGGCTGCGGGAAGGCCTCCAGGTTCAGAAAGAAGAAGAGCTTGTTCCGGAAGTAAGGAACGAACGGCGCCAGACGGCCGCCGAAGCTGCCGCCGAAGTTGTTGTTCCTGATCTTGGAGATGGGCTGCCCTTGCAGGTTCTTGAAGAACGTGTTGGCATTCAGATCCTCGTTCTGGAACTGCTCGAAGACCTTGCCGTGATAGATCTCCGTGCCGCGCCGGGTGGTGAACTGAATCTGCATCGCGCCCTCGCCGGAGGATTCGGCGCCAGCTCCGGCCGTCGCCACGGTTATCTGGTCCACTGCGTCCAGCCGGCTGGGGGCGAACTCGAAAAAGCTGGTGCCGCCGGTCTTGAACCGCTGTGAGTTGTTGTTCACACCATCGATGGAGATGTTCATCGACGCGTTCGGCATTCCGTTGAATGTGCTGGTTCGGCCCGAGGGGTCGTTCGCTGTTTGGGATCCGGCCATAAGCAGAGCGAAGGTCAATGTATCGCGGCCACTGAACGGAAGGTTTTGAATGTAGTTGCTTGAAACCGTCGCGGCGATCTCGCTCGACGATGTTTCCAGTTGCGCCGCGGCGCCGGCCACCTCTACTGTCTCGGTCACCGCACCCACTTTCATCTGCACCACGATATCCGTGGTTCGGGCGGTTTGGACCACCACCTGGTCGTAGATCGCGGTCTGAAATCCCTGGGCGCTGGCCGTTAGCCGGTATGTGCCGGCCTGCAGACTTAAGAATATGAACGCGCCATCGCTGGTAGACGTGGCGCTCTTTTCAATGCTCGTCGCCGTATCCGTCAACCGCAGCGTGACGTTGGGAACAAGTGCGGCGGATGGATCGCGCACCACACCGTGAATCTCGCCGGTCGAAGTCGCCTGAGCGTCCGCATTCTGAGTTGCAACAACTAGAATGACCGCGGCGAAAATCCCGTAAATGACACTGGAAAAGCGATGCATAGCAGACTCCTGTGAACAACCTGCCCTGGTCTCTAACCGTTTACGGAATACTACCCTAATGCAAGGGTGCGTTCAATAGATTTTGTTCGTTTTTCTAGCCTGTGCTCCTAAGTCTATGTGCCCGTGAACGCCTGTGGCTGAATAATATAAGGCGCGGCGCTCAGCCCACTTGCTGCAAGGCTGTGATCAACCGCTCGACGAGGTTGCCAGGGATCTACCCCGCTTCTGACGCTTCACCGGATTCGATCTACCCGGCGCGTTGAGTATCGACCTGCCGGGAACCGGCGAGGAGAGAATGATCGAAGTGGTGGTGGCCGTGTACGGCGAGAACTGATCGAAGAGCCGTTGCAGATGTTCCACCGATGAGACCCCCACCTTGATCACAAACGAATCGGTACCGGTCACGCGATGGCATTCCAGAACTTCGTCCAGTTTTTCGGCGATGCCAATCACTCGCCGCAGCGCTTCCCCGGTTACGCTGATGCGAATGAAGGCCATGATCGGCATACCGACCTTGGCTGCGTCCAACTCCGCGTGGTATCCCAAAATCACGCCCGCTTCCTCCAGGCGGCGAACCCGATCGAGTGCCGCCGGTGTCGAAAGCCCAACCCGGCGTCCTAGCTCGGCGAAAGAGATGCGGGCGTTCTGCTGCAGTTCGCGCAGAATCGCGCAGCCGACGTCGTCCAGTAGTTTCTTCCAGTCGTCGGTCACCTGTTGCTCCCTCGTCAATAAGATACTTCATTCGGGTGGACCGCTCTCCACACCCCAGCCGCCGATGTCCAGTATCATGATTGTTAACCAAAATCGACAACCTGCCCCGGCTTGGTCGAATCACAAGGAGATCGTCGAATCACAAGGAGATCGTCGAAACACAAGGAGATCGTCGAAACACAATGAGATCTATGTCACGCCCGTTCCGCCCTCTCGCTGTAGGACTGCTCGCGTTGTTCGCCGCCGCATCGCTCCCGCCAACGTTACTGGCTCAAGGCGCACCCGCAGCAACCGCGACCGCCAAAGTGGCCGGGAAACGCACGCGCGATCTGCGGCCAGCACCCCCCGAATCGGTCGGCATGTCCACCGAACGGCTGCGCCGCCTGGACGCCGCGATGAAACGTCTGGTCGACGATAAGCAGGTCGCCGGCTTAGTGACGCTGGTGGAGCGCCACGGCAAGGTCGTGCATTTCAGCGCCACAGGCCAGCTCGACGTCCGCAGACCGGATCAGGTCCAAAAGGACTCCATCTTTCGCATCTACTCCATGACCAAGCCGGTCACGGGCGTGGCCATGATGATGTTGTACGAGGAGGGCAAGTGGCAACTCAACGATCCGGTATCGCGCTACATTCCCGAGTTCGCTCGATTGAGAGTCTATGTGGGCAAGAACCAGGATGGCAGTCCGAAGCTGGAAGACGCGCGGCGCCCGATGACCATGCGCGAGCTGATGACCCACACCGGCGGGCTCGGCTACATCCTGAACCCTAATAATCCCGTCGACAAGATGATCATCGACGCTAATGTGCTGAACGCCACGGCGCCGCTGCAAGCCATGATCGACGGCCTGGCGAAAATGCCACTGCTCGCCCAGCCAGGCACGCGCTGGTCCTACAGCATCGCTGTCGACGTCCAGGGCTACCTGATCGAGAAATTGTCCGGTCAGCCGTTCGGCGAATTTCTGCGTAAGCGAATCTTTGAGCCCCTGGGGATGAAGGACACGGCGTTCTACGTGCCGAAGGAAAAGCTCCCGCGTTTCGCGCAAGTTCACAAAGGATCCGGAGCGAGCCTGGAGGTGGATACCAACCGCCCCGACCCCACGGTGATTCCGGCCGGCCCATCGGGCGGAGGCGGGCTTTTTTCCACGGCCCCGGACTACGCGCGTTTCTGCGAGATGTTGCTGCAAGGTGGACAATTCAATGGCGTCCGCCTGCTGGCCCCGCGCACCGTTGAAATGATGCGCACCAACCATGTCAATCCCGATCCACTCAAGACCATGGCGCCGGGCACCGGATGGGGCATGGACTTTCAAGTTGTGATGGATGCCGCCGCCGCGGGCGATTCCGTCCCGAACGGCACCTTCAGTTGGTTCGGCATCGCTGGAACCTGGTTCTGGATCGATCCGGTGAAAGACCTCGCCTTCGTCGGCATGGTGCAACATCAGAGTCTCGGGACGACGCGGCCGATCCATGCGATGTCGCGCAGCCTGGTATATCAAGCGGTCCTGGACTAAGCCTGTTCTACCCTTTACCACTTACTACTGAGTCCGCGGTAGCACAGGCTTTAGCCTGTGTGTGCGCTTTTTTTCGGCAACTCCTAGTGTCTTAAACGCCCCATGACGCATGGCATGCTAGCATTTCAAGCACGTGTCGAAACGAAACGACGGGGTCATCTTAACTGTATTGGTCCTCTTCGGGATCAACCTCTTGAACTTCTACGATCGAAACGCTCCGGGTGCTTTGGTGGAGCCCATGCGCCACGAGTTCAGTCTGTCCGACACCCAGATCGGCCTCCTAGGCAGCATGTTCATCTGGATCTACGCAATCGTCGGCATTCCATTTGGCAGGATCGCCGACGTGTGGAGCCGCAAGAAGCTGCTGGCCTTCGGCGTGGTGCTATGGGCTTCGTTGACGGCCATGGCCGGATTCGCTCAAAATTTCTCCTTCCTGCTATTCACTCGACTCGGCGTCGGTGTGGGCGAGGCAGTTTGTGCCCCCACCGGAACAAGCTGGCTCGGCGATCTTTTTCCCGTCACCAAGCGCGCCCGCGTTCTCGGTGTGTTCATGCTGGCGGTGCCCATCGGCGGCGCAATGAGCTATTTTTTCAGCGGCCCGATTGCCCAGAGGTTTGGCTGGCGGATGGCGATGGTTGTCGCAGCCGCACCCGCGCTCTTACTGGTGCCCGCTCTCTTTCTCCTGTCGGAACCAATTCGCGGCGCTTCCGAGCAACACGCGCGCGAGCAAACGAGCGCCCCGCCTTGGTCCGTCCTCGGCATCCCGACGCTGTGGTGGATTATCGCTTCCGGCGTGTTCCTCAATTTCAATATGTACGCTCTTGGGACTTTTCTCCCCGCGTTTCTCAGCCGCGTACATGGATACTCTTTGGCTCGATCCGGAGTCGCCACCGGAATGGTCTACCTGATCGGCGGGCTGTGCGGTGGCGCGTTGGGTGGTCAGGCCGGCGACTATATCGTTCGCAAGCGTTCCAATGGACGCCTGCTGATCGCTTCCGGAATCGCCGCCCTGGGTGCGCCGTTTGCCTATTTCGGTATGATCCAACCGGCGGGAGCCACCATCTTCGCCCTGGCATTTCTCACCGTTGCTTACGGCGCTCTGAACACCTACTACGCTCTCGTATATTCATCCATTCAGGACATTGTTGGACCGAAACAACGCGGCTTCACCATGTCGGTCTATTTCATGGCGATGTATTTGTGCGGCGCGTCGTTCAGCCCCTTGCTGACCGGCAATCTGAGCGACCGCATGGCTCGGAGCGCGATGACCGCAGCGGGCGCAACCAAAATGACGGAAGCTTTCCGTGCCATCGGACTGCAAAAGGCCATGCTGGTGATTCCGATACTGTCGGTGGCCCTGGCGATTGTGCTCTTCCTTGCATCCCGCACCATCGCAAAAGACGTGGCCCGGCGCGACGGGAGCCTGAAACAAGCGGCCTGAAGAGAGCGTACGCACGGGATAGTGTCGGAATCCTCCTTCCGGGCGCCTTTTTCATGGTGCGCTAAAGTGCTTTGAATATTGTTGCGCGACACCTGGTCTAGGGTTTAGTCCGGCATCGTCAAGGAGGTTTCGATATGACTGGGGCTTGGAGATGTGTTCGTGGCGCTGTCCTTCTTTTCGGAGCGTTATTCGGCCAAACAACCCAGCCGCCGGCCTTCGATCTCGCCGACGTACATCCGAGCCGCCACGTCACGAATCCGTTCATGCGCGGTGGCACCCTTCGGGCAGGCAGGTACGATGTCCGCACCGCAAGCATGGTGGACCTGATCGGCGCCGCCTACGGAGTGGATGCGGAAAAGATTCACGGTGGGCCGAGTTGGCTGGATGTCGACCGGTTCGACATTACTGCCAAAGCTCCGGCGGATACGCCGCCCGAAACGGTCAAGCTGATGCTGCAAGCGCTGCTTGCCGATCGCTTCAAGCTGAAATTGCATACGGACAACAAGCCGATACCGGCGTTCGCACTCTCGATGGGAAAGAGCAAGCCGAAGCTGAAAGAATCGGATGGCAAGCCAAGCGGATGCCAAGGTCAACCGCAGAATCCTCAGCCCGGCGTAGTGCCTCTTATCGTTGTTACCTGCGTCAACCGGACTATGGAGCAATTCGCGCAAGACCTGCGCAACATGGCAGGCGGGTATTTGACCAACCCCGTTGTGGACCGGACTGGGCTGAAAGGTGGTTGGGACTTCGATATCAAATGGACGGGGCGCGGCGCACTTGCCAGAGCGGGCGCTGACGGCATCAGCATATTCGACGCAGTGGACAAGCAGCTCGGGCTGAAACTGCAACCGGAAAAGCTCCCCGTGGAGGTGCTTGTCGTTGACAGCGTGAATGAAAGGCCGACGGACAATCCGCCGGGCGTCGCTACCAGTCTGCCGGCGCTGCCGCCGGCCGAATTCGAAGTAGCGACTCTAAAGCCGAGTAGACCGGATGCCACGGGCCAGAGAGGCAGGTTGCAGCACGGCCGGGTAGATGCCGCAAACCTTCCGCTGAGGACCCTCATCATGATCGCTTGGGACATCAATGCCGACGAATTGATGGTGGGCGCGCCGAAGTTCGTGGCTTCGGCCCACTACGATATCACTGCCCAAGCGCCCACTCCGCAGCCTGGCGTCGAAGTGGACTTTGAGGACCTGCGGCTGATGCTTCGCGCTCTTCTCATCGATCGCTTCGAGCTCAAGACTCATATGGAAGAACGGCCGGTGGACGGATATGTGCTGTCGTCCGTGAAGCCAAAGCTGCAGAAAGCGGACCCATCGAACCGAACTGGATGCAAGGAAGGTCCTGGGGCGGACGGAAAAGACCCGAGGCTTACAAACCCGGTGCTATCGAGACTGATTACGTGCCAGAACATGACCATGGCGCAGTTTGTGGAACAGCTCCCCAATCTTGCGACTGGTTATGCGCATGTCGATGTTCTGGACGAGACCGGCTTGACCGGCGCATACGACTTCACGGTGAGTTTTAGCACCGTCGGCCTGCTTCGTGGCGGCAGCCTCCCCAGCCAGCCCCCGGCAACTGCGAGCGGCGAAGGGGCGTCGGACCCCAGCGGCGCCCTCTCGTTACCCGACGCTCTGAGGAAGCAACTCGGCCTGAAACTGGAGCTGAAGAAGCGCCGGATGCCGGTTCTGGTGATCGATCACATCAGCGAGAAGCCGACGGAGAACTGAGGCGTCGAGCGCGATTAACAATCGCGCGCAGGTTGGCAACCTGCCCTACAACGCGTTATTCGGTGTGTGCCGGAGCAGCGGCCGCGTTCTTCACGTATTTGTCGAACCAGGCGAATTTTTCCCATAGCACGTGCTCGATGGTTTCCTTGGCGCGATAACCGTGCGCTTCATCCGGCAGGAACACCAACCGGACAGTCGCGCCGTTGCCGCGAAGCGCTTCGTACATGCGTTCGCTCTGGATCGGGAAGGTGCCAGAGTTGTCATCGGCTGCGCCGTGGATCAGCAGGATCGGCGTCTTGATTTTGTCGGCGAACATGAACGGCGACATCTTGAGATAGGTGTCCTGTGCCTCCCAGATGGAGCGGCGCTCGCTCTGGAATCCGAACGGAGTTAGAGTCCGGTTGTACGCGCCACTCTCCGCGATGCCGGCACGGAAGAAATTGCAGTGCGCCAGAAGATTGGCGGTCATGAACGCGCCGTAACTGTGGCCGCCCACGCCAACGCGGTTGGGATCGACCACGCCCATTTCCGCGGCCTTGTCGATAGCGGCTTTCGCATCGGCAACAATCTGTTCGACGTAGGTGTTGTTGACGACATCGATGGTGCCCACCACGGGCATGGCCGCGTTTTCCAAAATGGCGTAACCATCCAGCAGGAAGAACAACTCGGAATATCCGCCGATGGTGGTGAAGCGCTTGGTGGAACCGCTGACTTGCCCGGCTGTATCGGCATCGTTGTATTCGCGCGGATAAGCCCACATGACGGCGGGCAGCCGCGTACCGGGCTTGTAGTCGGGCGGCAGATACAGCTCGAAGGACAGCGGCACGCCATCGGCGCGCTTGTAAGTCACTAGTTGCTTGGTGATTCGCCGGAGCTGCGGGGCGGGATCTTTGAACGAGGTCAGCGCGATTTCGGAAGCGCCGTTATGCAGAAAATAATTGGGTGGTTCCGAGGGGCTTTCGCGGCGAGTGATGAAGCTGGTGCCTTGATCGTTCAGCACCGCTTCCACCATCTCGTAGTTATTCTCCGAGCAGTGAAACAGCCTCTCGGTCTTGCCGGTAGCGAGGTCGTATCGATCGAGGAACGGCCGATCGCCTTGCGGAGAAGCGCCCTGGCCGATGAGCAGAATGGAATCGCCGGACTGCATCAGCGTGGAATCGCCTCCACCGCCTCCGCCGAAGAATCCGCCACCCCCGCCTGCGCCGCGGCCACCGCCAACTTGCCTGCGTTCCACGGGACGCCCGGGATCTTTGTAGCGATCCTGCTGATTACGGCTCCAGATGAGCTTCGCTTCGGCATTGGGCTTCGATGGATCGATCTCAAATGTTCGAACCACGCGCGTCACGCGATGCGAGTCCTCCACCAGCGCGAAGTTCTTGCCGAACTGGATGCCCTGGAAGCGCTGTTCGGTTTTGAAAACTTCCGTGGGGTCGCCGCGGAAAGGCGCGCGGATGGCTACCAATCGATCGCGATGCGGAACTTTTTCCTTGGGATTGCCGCCGTCGAGCGCTTGCACCCACAGCAGAGTCGCCGGCTCGTTCGGCATCCAGCGAATGCTTCGGGGGCCCGTGGGCACGCCGCCGAGTGGGGACTCCTGAAGAGGCAGGCTGGCCACTTTGTAGAGCACGGCTCCAGCCTGATTCCAAACTTCGATGTCCTTGGGAAACTCGCGCGCCGGGTGCAGGTAGGAGAATGGGCGATGCGCGCGCGTGACTAGAATATCCTGGCCGTCGGGCGAAAGATTCACCGATTCGAGAATTCCGGGCTTGCCGAGCGTGGCAACCGTGCCAGTGGAAGTATCGACGCGAGCCAGTTGCGAAGTGGCGAAATATTCGAACAGATCTTCGTCGTGCGGATTCTGCAGCATGTCTTCGTAGGTGGGCGCGGGGCGGGCATTGCCCAGGCTCTCCTGCACGTGCGGACCGGGCGGCACCGGCGGATCGGCGGGAGCGGGGCCTCGGCCGGCTGGAATGGATTTCACCAGGACGCTGCGGTTGTCGGGCATCCAGTCGATGGGGTCGCCCAGAACGGCGTTGAGATGCAGGCTTTCGATTTTGCGGGTCTTGCCTGTCACGGGATCGCCGACCCAAAGGTCGATACCGGTTGCCGTGGTGTTGGAGAACGCGAACTGCTTGCCATCGGGCGACCAGCGCAAGCCGCCGACGCGGGGATTCGAAGGAAGGGACAACGCAGTCTTCGTGCCTTCCGGCAGCTTCACCAGTGTGACCGACACGCTATGCGGGGCAAGATGCAGCCCATTGGTTCGCGGATTAATGCGGATGCCGGCGAGGCGGAGCATGGGCTGCGAAACCTCGGCGATCGGCGGGTTGCGATCCGTTTGCGACAGAGCGGCGTAGGTGCGGGTGGGGTTCACGCTCAACGCCGGCAGTGTCGGGGCGTTGAGGATGTCGACGATCTCTTTGGGCGGCTTCTGATAAGTGAGTTCCGCGGCAATCGGGATAGCTAGAAGAACGAGGAAAAACGGTCGGCGCATGGTGATTCCTTTCCGGGACGGTGCATTCGCCAGCTTATCACTCAGGCGGCAGGCGGCGGTGAACCGGAATCCAGCCAGCACGCAGCGGCTCGTTGCGTCAAATATTGACCATCGGTCTGTGGGGCAGGTTGCCAACTTGCGCGCGATTGTCAATCGCGCTTCGCCAAGCGGGTTACCAACCCGCTGCAGGTTATCAACCTGCCCCACAGTCGGCTGATCCAGGGGGCGAGTTACTCGAGAGGAGCCACAAGCCAGAAGACTGCTCGGGTCTGGGTGTAGCATAGGCACTGAATGAGTTCACTGAAATCGATTCTTCTAATTGTTGCCGCCGCAACCGTTCCTTGTTTGGTGGCGCAACCTAAGCCGCAGTACGAAGTTTATGCGATTCGCTATGCCACCATACCGGACTTTTCCGTCGCTGGACTGGTGGCGGGAGCAGACCGCTCGCGCAAGCTGGATATCGCCATGATGGTTTGGCTGGTGCGCGGGGGTGGGCGAAATATTCTGGTCGACTCCGGCTTCTATCGCGAGCAGTTCTTCCGGCAATGGAAAGTCGCCGATTTCGTCAAGCCATCGGTAGCAATCGAACGGCTGGGGCTGAAGGCCGACGACATCACCGACGTGATCATCACGCACATGCATTGGGACCATGCCGATGGCTTGGATTTGTTTCCGAAGGCGCGCGTCTGGGTACAGAAAGACGAGCTGCAATATTACGCCGGCGAGGCCTGGCAATCGCGCGGGACGCACGGCGGCATCGATCCCGAGGATGTTCTGGCGGCGGTGAAGCTGAACACGCAAGGCCGCGTGGGTCTGGTGAACGGCGATGCGCAGGAGATTATTCCGGGCGTCGTCTGCTACACCGGCGGCAAACACACTTACGCATCGCAATATGTTGGGGTGAATACCGCGGCTGGTACGGTGGTGCTGGCCAGCGACAACATGTATCTGTACGAGAATCTGGAGAAGCACGTGCCGATTGCGGCGACGCTGGATGCGGCGTCCAACGTTCGCGCGCAGGATCGGATGAAGCAACTGGCGGCCAGTCCGCAGTTGATTGTTCCAGGCCACGATCCGGCGGTGATGAAAAATTTTCCGAATCCCGTACCGGGAGTAGCGAAGATTCAATAAGATTGCGGGGCAGAAACGCTCCGGCCCCTCCCGCGTCTCACAAAGTGAGCATGCGCCCTCTGCCTATTGGTGTGTTCCTGATTTTCTGCTCTTCGCTCGCGGCACAGGAAACTCCGGCCATCCTTAAATTCGAGCAGGTGAACGAGCATCTTTACCGCGGCGGGCAACCGACTGGAGAAGCTTTCCAGGCGCTAACGAAGCTCGGCGTGAAGACGGTGATCGATCTGCGCGAGGCTGCGCATCAATACTCCTCGGAAAAGCGCGCCGTAGAGTCGCTCGGCATGCAATTCGTGAGCGTGCCGATGACCATGCATGCGCCGACCGACGATCAGATATCGAAAGTGCTCGGCTTGATTGACAACAAATCCATGTGGCCGGTTTTTATTCACTGCCAAGGCGGGCGGGACCGCACCAGCACGGTGATCGCCTGCTACCGGATCGCGCACGACGGCTGGAGCAATCAGAAGGCGTTCGAGGAAGCCGAGCGAAAAGGGATCAGCAAAATGGACGTCGGTTTGCGGCATTACATTCTGCACTATCGGCCGCAGGGTAGTAAGGATGCTGCGGCGGCAGTGAAGTAGCTGAAACAAGGTTTCAGGTTTCAGGTTTCAGGTTTCAGGTTTCAGGTTTCAGGTTTCAGGGGGGATGCGGCTGTGCCGCCTTCATTGCTTACTGCTCTAGTGGCGGACTGATTCGCGAGCGTCGCGCCTGGCTTGCTCGATGTCGCGCTGCGCCTCGCGAATCGCTTCTTTGGCCTCACGCCGTGCGTCTTCCACGTTGCGGCGCATTTCCTCGTGAGCCTGGCGCACGTTCTCGCGGACCTCGCGCCGGGCGTCTTCCACCTGCCGGCGCATTTCGTCCTTGCTCCGGCGCATCTCCTCGCGCATTTCGCGGACGTCGTCCCGGCGGCATGCGGACAAACATAAAACCACGGCAACAACACACGGCGCAGCGAATTTCGACATAGATTACCTCTTTCAGTCTATACGCGGGGACCGGCCGCCGAGTTCGTCAAATGTTCATGGCGATTCGCCGCTATATTTCAATTTGCGGCCCTCGCCGAACGGGGCATCCACTTCCTTCACCGTCATCTCCACCGCCGAACCCCTCACCTCCGTATAGATCTGGCCGAAGAACCAACCCTGCGCAAAGCCTTGACCCTTCAGCTTGGCGCCGGAGCTGCCCGCTTCCAGGTACACCACTCCGTCCTGCACCAGTCGGACATACTGATGCCCATGCCCGCTGACGACAAAGCGAACCCCGTACTTCCGGATCAGTCGATGGAACGGAAACTCGCTGCTCTGGAATTTCACCGGAATCAGCCAGAAAGGCTGGTGAAAGAACACAAACTTGGGATCGCGATCCTTGTTGGCGGCCAAATCCCGCTCCAGGAAATCCATCTGCTGGTCGCTCAGGTTTAGCGAGGCGCTGTTGTCGAGCACGGTGAAGTGGGCGTTCTGAAAGTTGAACGCGTAAAACGGCGGCCGCCCCGTCTCCCGTTCGTAAATCTTGCGCGACGCGGGCGACCATATGTCGTGATTGCCGGGCGTGAAGTAGAACGGATGCTTGTAGCGCTCCCACAGCGGCCGGAGCGCGCGCCATTCGGCCTCGGCCGTAGCGTCGTTCCCGCCCTGGATGGTGTCGCCGACGTTGATGACGAAATCCGGGTGCAGGAGAGCGACGTCGCGCCAGACGCTTTCGTACACGCCCGCGACCGCATCGCCCGTTCGATCGCCAAGGATGGAGAAGCGAAAGTCGTTTGTCGAATCACCGCCTGCTCGAAGGACGGCGATCCCAGCCAGACAGGCGAAAATGGCCGCGCACAAACAAATCCGTTTTCCCGACTGCATGGCCGCGATTCTAACATCCCTCCAGCAAGGTTCCGCAAGCTGAGCAGGAACATTCTAGATAGTTTCGCCGCTTGGGTGCGAAGCTGGCGAAGCACCTTCTATAGCTTGGGAAGTTGCATTTGTTAGCATCGGACAAAAGTCCATCAGTCTCATCGCCAGGATTCACGCCGGCAACCTGCGCCCCGCCGCCCCGACCCTGTATGATGGTTGCATCACTCGAATGCTTCGCGCCCTTCTCGTCACTCTCGCGGCCGTGACCGCACTTTTCGTGTGCGGGTGCAAGCGCGCTGCGCCCGATAACGTCGCCTCCACGGTCAACGGCCACCCCATCACCTACGCCGAGCTCGACAAGAAATACCAGTCGACGTTCATGTCCTCCACCGAACGGCCGAGCGACGACCAGATGATGATCCAGAAGCTCGAAGTGCTGCGCACGCTGGTGGACAACGAAATCATGCTGCAGCGCGCCGAAAAGCTCGGCCTCATGGCCACCGACGCCGACGTGGAATCGAAGTTCGCCGAGCTGAAGGCGCCCTTCACCCAGGAGGAGTTTCAGCGCCAGCTTGCTTCCACCAAGATGACCGTGGAGGACATGAAGGCCCAGCTCAAGCGCGACCTGAGCGTGCAGAAGCTGTTCAACAAGGAGATCACCTCCCACATTTCGATCTCCGACAAGGACGTCACCGATTTCTACAACTCAAACAAGACCAGCTTCAATTTTCCCGAGCCGCAGATTCACCTGGCCCAGATTCTAGTGACGCCCAACCCGGATCCCAACGTTCGCAACCTCAAAGGCGACAAAGCCCAGAACGAGGAACAGGCGCGCAAGAAGATGGAAATGCTGGGGGCTCGCCTGAAGCAGGGCGAGGACTTCGCGCAAATGGCGCAGAATTTTTCCGAGGACCCGACTTCGGCGCCCAACGGCGGCGACCTGGGATTTGTGCCCGAATCGGCGCTGGAGAAGGCAAATCCGGAATTGCGCAAGGCCATTCAGGCCGCGACACCCGGTCAAATCACCCCAGTGGTGCGCACCGCCGAAGGATACCGGATCTTCAAGATCTACTCCAAGGAACCCGCCGGCCAGCGCGAATTGACCGATCCCCGGGTGCAGCAGAACATCCGCGAGACGCTGCTGAATCGTAAGGACCAGCTACTGCGCGCCGCCTATTATGAAGTCGCCCGCGATGAAGCGAAAGTAGTCAACTACCTCGCCGCGTCCATAGCCCAAACCAAAGACAAAAAGTAGCGCACGCACTCCTGCGTGCCGCGTTCACACTCTCCAGAAACCCTACGTTCTAGTTTTATGCCGGCTTCGGAGCAACCAGTTGGAGGCCAAGCCTTTGTGCCCGTTTGGCGAGAGATCGGATCTGCTGTTCCCGGTAGCGGGCCTCATAGTATTCGGTTCCTTTGTCG
>DASQGY010000350.1:0-35603 GCA_035632375.1 Bryobacteraceae bacterium
TATGGTGGGCCGGCTGCTGGGGCGGATTCTTTACGGTGTTCAGCCGACCGATCCAGTGAGTTACGCGGCCGTGTTCCTGATGATCCTGGCGATTGCCGCCGTAGCGTGCTGTGCGCCGGCGCTACGAGCCATCCGCATCAGTCCAGTGACAGCGCTGCGCCAGGAGTAGCGCCAGGCTCCGTGGCAAAAAAAACGCTCCCTTACGGTCACGGCTCAGTTTAGTATGTCGTTTGTTCGGAAGATGTCTTCGAGCCGTGACGAGGGGGTTCTTGCAACAGGCTGCTAGCCCCAGAGCTCGTTGATCGGGCCGTAAATATCCTGTGCCGAGAACGGGACGTATTCGAAGCCGCGGTGGAATGGATCGTCCTTGCGGATCGTGGTCCAGTCGATGCCCATGGCGGAATAGATGGTGGCCTCGATGTCTTCCGGTTTGACGTAGCGTTGGCGCGACCAGCCGAAGTCCGTCGTGTCGGAGCCGCTCGCATTGGTTGTGCCAATCGCTCGGCCACCCTGGACTCCGGCTCCCGCGAATATCGCGGTCTGCTGCAGGAAATGGTCGCGGCCGCCCGCGGGAGTCAACGACCCCACGGTTCTTCCGAACTCGCCCACCATTACCACCAGCGTCTGATCCAGCAGTCCACCGGATTTCAAGTCGTTCAACAAGGCCGACACACCGTCGTCCAGCGGCTTGCCCATGGTGTACAAGTTGTTGCCTTTGGGATTCTGCTGGCCGTAAATATCCACGTGCATGTCCCAGCTTCCGAACGTGATCTGGATGAAGCGGGTTCCCTGATTCGCTGCGAGGACCTTCTTTGCGATCAAGCAGGCATTCCCAAAGCCTGTATTGCCATAGGCCGCGCTTTCCGTTGGGGTGAAACCAAAAGCCTGGTTCACGTTGGCCTTGCTGTAATCGATCAGGCTCTTCGCCGAATTGTAGAAGGCGTCGTAATCCTGCAAAGGCTGCCCATAGGGAGAATTGGTGCGCAGCGGATCGTCCAACTCGTGAATGCGGCTCCACAGTTGATCCAAACGGGGAGCGCCTAACGGGTTCGACGTGTTTGGAATGCCGGCCGTCGAGGGAACAATCTTGAATGGCGCGTACTGGGCTGGGAAGTAGCCGTTACCGATTCCGGTCGGCGAGTTGAGAGCCAGGAAGGGCGGAAACACCTGGCCGGGTACGTTTTTCTCGATGGCTACCACGCTTCCGATATTGGGTGCGATGTTGCCCAGGGCGGCCGCCGGATTCCGGCCGATCTGCGACCAGGTCTGGGCCAGCGAATGAACCAGCGCCCAGGAGTGCATGGAGCGGACCAGGCAGATATCGCCTAACAGCGCTCCCATCTTCGGAAGAAGGCCCATCGGCCAGTTCAGCCCGCCCACCATGGTCGGGGTGAAGTTGGAAGGGGTAACACCGTTGATCACCTTGAGATCGAATGTGTCGGTGTGACTGGGAGCGCCGGCGAGCAGGATGAAGATGACGTTCTTCGCCTTGTTTTGAGTGACGACGCCCGCTTGAGTGGAGGTATCGGCCTGGGCAGTTTTTCCGACCAGGTAGGAGCCTACTACTCCCGAGCCCAACACCTCGAAGAAACGCCGGCGGGTGAAGTGCGGGCGATTGAAAAACGTCACATGGGGATGCGGATACCGCTCGACAAACTTGTTGAATTTTTCCTGTTGGGACATCGCGCTCCTCCTAGTAGTTGAAAATGAAATCCACTTTGTTGTAGAGCGACCAAAGTAGATTCTCAAGCTCCACGTTGCGGGTGCTGGCATTGCCGATGTGCCCCATCGCGGCGCTCATTTCCGTGCTGGTGGGATAGCGGCCCAACACGCTGAGAAACAGCGCATTCACCGCCTGATCGTTCTGCGCCGCGGGCATTGCCTGCACGTTGGCCAGCAAACTGGTTTTCGTCGCCCGGGCTAGTTGCACACGGTTCATCACAAAGGGGTCGTTGAGAAGATCGAGTGCCTGCGAGATGGATCCGTCCTGGCGGCGAGTCTGATCGTCGCGGTTGCCGCGCAGAAACGCATTGAGGAAATTGTTGATGGCGCCGTTGTTTCCGTCGGGCGTGCCATTAAGACCGGCCGGTTCCGGAAGTTGCATGGCCCAATTGACCGTGCCGAACACCGCGCCCATGTTGTAGGTGGGCATCATGCCGCTCGATTGAGTGATCGCATCGTGAATCTCTTCAGACCACAAGCGGCGCACCATCTTACGCGCGAACAGCGTTTCCCACGACGGATTCCAGGTCCCGTCGTAACGGGAAGAAAGCTGATAGGTTTTCGAGTTCGCGATCTCGCGCATCAGGGCCTTCAGATCGTATTTGCTGTCGATGAAGTCCTGGGCCAGGCCGTTCAGCAGTTGGGGGTTGGACGGTTGCAGCGGCCAAGGTTGCGTGGGATCGGCCGGCCACGGAACGTCCGGTGGATTGTCGGGGTCCAAGCGCGCGGGATCGAATTGGTCCGGCGGGTCCACGATGCCCATGCCAAAGAACTGCGCCCACATGTAATTCACGGCTGCGCGGGCAAACTGGAAGTCCGATGTGATGTACTGGGCAAACGCGGCCCGATAGTTGGTCCCGGAAGCGGGAGACTGGCCGGTGAACAGGTATTGGGGCGGGACGTTCTTCAGAGTGCCGATGGGCTGCCGGGCGGGACGGTTCCCGGTGGTGGTATTCAGTGGGTAATCGGGCATTCTGGGATTGTCGTTGACCGACCAGTAGTAGATATTGTTGTTACCGTTGACGATGGTCCGGCCCGGCTGCGGGGTATGCGACATAAACGAAGCCATTCCCCAAGCCTGTTCGCGCGAAGTCTGTGCGCCCCAAAGATTTAGCGAGTCCAGATGTCCATGGCCGCTGTGGCAGAGCAGGCAGTTCAGATTGCTGATACCCAGGAAGTTGGTGGCGATATCCACGGTCTCCTGATCCCAGTTGTCAGCCCCGCCGGGCGGGTTGCCGGATACTACGCCGCCGACGATATAGTTCAGTTCGCCCTGCGTATAGCTGTTCGAGCCGGTTGCAGTGATAACCTCTCTCGCTAACTGGTCGTAGGGTTTTCCCGAACTCAGCGAGTCGCGAATGTACTTGTTGAAGGCCACTACTCCGTCCTGGAACCGGCGGGTTCCCTGGGCGTTGGTGGAGTTGTTCTGGAAGAAATCGCCGAAGTACTGCGTCCACTTGTCCACCCACTGGGAACTGGAGAGTAAGCTGTCGATGTACTTGGATCGTTTGTCCGGGGATGAGTCGGATACGAAATTGGTCACCTGGCTGGCGGTAGGGATTCTTCCGGTGAGATCCAGCGTCACCCTGCGGACGAATTCGTAGTCGGTGGTCAAGGGCGCCGGTGTTACGTTGGCCGCGGCGATGGCTTGGAAAATGTAGCGGTCAATCGTGCTGCTGGTCGCAGGATCCACGATGCTGCCCGTGCGCGTTCCGGGAGGTACGGGTGGGAGCCCGGCGACCACGGCGTCCGTCAGAGTGCTCGCCGGATAGGCGGCGGGATGTTGCATTCCTCGCGACTGAATGACCCCTTGCCGAAGGGCCTCTCTGGTGGCGGCGTTGACGTACTTGTCGTGATCGGCGCCGAAGAAGCTGCACTCGGCGTGCTGGACCACGCTTGCCGCGTCATCGGAGCGAAGCACTCCGACAACCGCGAATCCTGAAATGCCTACAAGTATGGCGATAGTTAGTTTTCTCGTCATCCCAATCTGCTCCCCCGACATCAAGCCATCCTATCAAGTGTATTCCAAAAGCTATCGGACTAAACACCGGTTTTGGTAAAGAAGATGCGGCATGAGGCGCTTTTAATTGACAAAACGGGAACTCGACCGTTGGGGGTACTAGGGGGCTTTGCGTAGGGCGGCGCGTTCTAGGCGCACTCAACCACCTTGCAACGAAATACGAAGTCTTGTGGAATGAATCGATTACACTGAATTCTGAGTATCGTGGGCCGGCCAGCAATGCGTTCCAGCCGGGCGCAACTCTCTTGAAGCTCTGTGGAGCCTTCCTGAACGTCGATTACCCAGTGGACGACCATATGTTACTCATCGGTGAGCATCGTGCAAAACTGGAGCGATGGAACTGTTGTTACACCCGATCGAGGTGCGAGTGCTCGGCTCGCTGCTGGAGAAAGAGATCACCACCCCCGAGTACTATCCGCTGTCCTTGAACGCTCTAGTCAATGCCTGTAATCAGAAATCGAACCGCGACCCTATGGTCAACTTCGACCAGGAAACGGTGGAGCATGCGCTGCAGACGTTACGGGACAAGGGGCTGCTGCTTACCATCAGCGGGGCCGGGAGCCGCGTGCCGAAGTATGGGCATCGCATCTCGGAGAAGCTGAATCTGGGCCGGCGGGAGATGGCAATCCTCTGCGAGTTGATGGTGCGGGGCCCCCAAACGCCGGGCGAACTGCGTACGCATTCGGAGCGCATGCACCAGTTCGACGACTTGCCGGAATTGGAGGCCGTGATCGAGCGGCTGCCGGAGTTAATTGTCAGGTTGCCCCGGCGCCCAGGGGAAAAGGAGAGCCGCTACGCGCACCTCCTCTCGGGCGCGCCCGAAGTTGCGGAGGCTGAAGCGGAAGCACCCCTGACGGCGCGCGCGGACCGGATTGGGGCACTGGAAGCCGAAGTGGCTCACTTGCGAGGCGAACTGGACGACCTGAAGCAACAATTCGCCGTGTTCCGGAAGCAGTTCGAATGAAGCGGGTTGTGGAATGTGGGCGGTAGGTGGTGGGAAGGTCCCACAACCTCTGTCCAACATCACTGCTCACGCTGTGCGCTGTTCGGGAAGACCGAGATGATCGCGGACCGGCGGGCGGATGGGCACCACGCGCTCGTCGAGCAAGCAACTAGTCACGCCTTTGACCGGCCCGTGAAAGTACTCGTCCAACGGGAAGAGCGCGTACGGTTCGAGTTCCCGGAAAACGCGGCCCAGCTTTTGCTGGATACGATAGACCGAATGGAAGAAGGTTCCGCGGTCTATCTTAAATTTCCGGCAGCACAGCTTCCAATCGGCGCCCAACAGGAAGTGATACCTAAGAATGAGGTATTCGGGTTCGGTAAGAAAGCGCTTACTTACCAGACAGAAGTCGGCGGCGTACTCTTCGTCTTTGCGGCTCCAGGCGCCACGGTGGCTCTTGCTGGGTAGTGAATCGAGTGAGGTTTTGCACACGTATTTTTCCCGGGTCATGCAGTCGCGAAAACGCTCAAAGCAAGTCCGAAAAATAGCTCTGAATACGCAATTGCAGGGGTACAATGCCTCGCCCCGCCCCTGCCGCAAGCCAACGCCGAGGCACGCATTGCACCCCGGATTGGCCAGAGCTAAGGTCTCTGATCTTGTCCATTCCATTTCATCCTCTTCCAATTTAGAAACTCGGAAAGGCAACCGAGCCGTTTCGTATGTGGTAACAGTCTCCCCGCGTCGAATCTATGCGTCAACGCAAAAAGTGAAGCTCCTACGCGAGAAATTGGTCTGCAACTAAGGAGAGGGCTGGACAAAAGCAGTGCTGTCTTCTGTTTATATAGGTTCTACAGTTTCCTGCACTACTAATGTGTAGTGGTTCCAGGGCTTGTTGGCTTTCTAATTCCTCTGGACCCTATTTCAGACTGAAATATGAGGAGTCGACAACTTGACTTTCCAGGACGCACAGCTTCGCTTGCTGGCTTACGTCCGGGAACGCATCCACAACGGCGATTTTACGGAGAGAGGATTCGCTCGTTCCATTGGCATCTCGCAGCCTCATGCACACAACGTGCTGAAAGGGGCCAGAAAGCTCTCACCGAAAATATCGGACTCAATATTAAGATTGTTTCATATTTCGATGGTAGACCTCGCCTCCCTGGATGAACTGGAGGCTAACTTCAAGAAACGGCGGGCTCAGCAAGCAGTGGTGCAGCTCGCTGTCCTGGAAACGCCTATTGGCCCCGGAAAGCCCTGGCCGACGGGGATCAATTGGCTGGACCGGCATCCGCTTCCATTTCCCGCGCGGACGCCGCCGGAGGGATTAGTGATGGCCCGTCTCGCTCCGGACAGATCGATGGATGGGACACTCGCGGGCGCCGATATCGCAATGCTGGACACTTCCGAGCGGGTGCGGTTGGAAATCTCGCCGGGAGGGCTGTATGCCATCGAGCGTGCCGGAGAGGTGGTGATGCGATACGTACGCCCGGGAGCGGCCGGATTTTACCTGGTGACCGACGCAGCCATGGACCAGCCGCAACAATGGGAGCGAATTACGGCAAACCGGACCGATTTCTTGGCATTGGTCCGAGCGCGTGTTTTGTGGCTAGGTAAAGAAGACGACCGCGAGCTTCCCATGGATCAGAGGGGCCGTTTCCTGCCGGCGATTTCCTCGTAAGTCAGCAGCACCTGCGCCGCGGATCGTTCCCAACTGAATTTTTTCAAGTGCTCGAAACCTCGTTCGATCAGCCTGGCGCGCAGCTCGCCATCGAGGAGCAGTTCCCTAATTCCACGCGCTATATCGAACACATTTTCGGGATTGACGATCTGCGCGGCGTCGCCGACCACTTCCGGCAGGGAGCTCACGTTAGAGCACACCACCGGAGTGCCGCAAGCCATGGCTTCCAGCGGCGGCAAACCGAATCCTTCATAGAGCGATGGAAAGACGAACGCCGCGGCAGCCTGATAGAAAGCGCGCAGTGTTTCGATAGGCACGAAGCCCAAAAAACGTACCGATTCCTCGACGCGGCTCTGGATCACGGCATGACGCAAGGAGGGATGCTTGGAGATTTCATCGCCGATGATGATCAGCCGGAGATCCTTGTAAAGAGCATGCTCCTGGAGATCGCCTCGCGCAACGGCAAACGCTTCCACCAACCGAGGAATATTTTTCTGTGGATTAGTGCGCCCGACGTAGAGCAGAAAGGGATAATGAATGCGGTAACGGTCGAGGACACGCTGAACCTCTGGGGAATGGGCTGCATCAGTTCCGTTGCCGCTGACCCTCGCGGCAGCAGGGCTGAAGACCAGATCGGGCGCGTTGTACACTACCCGGACGCGGCTCGCTGGAATTCCCAGCACGGATTCGACATCGCGGCGCGTAGCAGTGGACACGGCCAGCACGCGATCCGCCCGCAGCAAGCCGCGGCGGAGATAAAACAGCCGGAGACTGTTGCGATAGCCCGCTTGATTGGCAAACAGCAGGCTGCTCATATCGTGGATGGTCACCATGTAGGGTTTCGGCATCCACAGCGGTACGGCGTTCAGCGGGATGTGGTAAACGTCGGCGGGAAAGTTTCTCAGGAAGATGCTGAAGCCAAACTGCGCCGGGCCCGCTCTGCCTTTCTTTTCATATGGAACTGTTTCAAAGCTCGCGGGAAGATCTGCAAACTCTGGCACGTCCTTCGCGGACGTGATCAGCGTGTACTGATTCTTTGGATCCAGTTTGGCGAGGGTTCGAACCAGGTTGCGGATGTAGGTGCCGATGCCGAAGTCCGCGACGCGGCGGGTGTCGAGGACGATGCGGAGGGGCATTGATCTCAAGAATACAAGGAATTCAGGGATTCAAGAATCCAAGAATTCGAGGACTCAGGCTGTCGCTCTCGCGAGCTTCCAGTTGTATAGCGGGAAACGCTCGGCCAGAGTAGTCACGCGGCGGCGGACTGAGGCTAGCACTTCTTGCGAAGTGATGTCGTTTAGCACTGTTGCGATT
Source organism: Bryobacteraceae bacterium (assembly GCA_035632375.1). GTDB lineage: Bacteria > Acidobacteriota > Terriglobia > Bryobacterales > Bryobacteraceae > Palsa-89. The sequence goes on from DASQGY010000350.1 coordinate 7,678, forward strand.
AGGGATGCTACTTCGCGCATTTCCGCTTCGCGGAAGCCGCGCGTGGTGACCGCCGGACTGCCTAAGCGCACACCGCTGGGATTGAGCGGGGGATTCACGTCGAAGGGGATCGCGTTCTTGTTGACCGTGATGTAGGCTTCGTCCAGCGACTTCTCCGCTTCCTTGCCGCGAATGCCTTTGGCGAATACGTCGACCAGGATCAGGTGGGAATCGGTGCCGCCGGAGACAATGCGGTAACCTTCGGCCGCCAGAATCTCGCCCAGCACCTTGGCGTTGGTGACGACCTGCTTTTGATAGGCGACAAACTCGGGCGTCATGGCTTCGAGGAAACACACCGCCTTCGCGGCGATGACATGCACCAGCGGTCCACCCTGGACTCCCGGGAACACCACCTTGTCGATTGCCGCGGCGTACTTCGCCTTCGACAGGATCATGCCGGCGCGCGGCCCCCGCAACGTCTTGTGCGTCGTGGAGGTGACGATATCGGCGTATTCGCAGGGGTTCGGATACACGCTCGCGGCGGCGAGCCCCGAGAAATGCGCCATGTCGACCAGGAAGATTGCGCCCACGGAGTCGGCGATGGCGCGGAAGCGGCGGAAGTCGATGATGCGCGGGTAAGCGCTGCCGCCGGCGATCACCATTTTCGGCTTGTGCTCTTCTGCCAGGCGCGCGAGCTCGTCATAATCGATCTGTTCACCCTCGCGGCGAACGCCGTAGGGAACCACCTTATAGGTCTTCCCCGAAAAGTTGAGCGGATGGCCGTGCGTCAGGTGGCCGCCGTGCGCCAGATTCATGCCGAGGATGGTGTCGCCGGGCTGCAGCACGGCCGAGTACGCGGCCTGATTCGCTTGCGAGCCGGAGTGCGGCTGAACATTGGCGTGCTCGGCGCCGAACAGCTTCTTGGCCCGATCCCGGGCGAGGTTCTCGACAATGTCTGTGAACTCGCAACCACCGTAGTAGCGCTTGCCGGGATAACCTTCCGCGTATTTATTGGTGAAGACGCTGCCGGTCGCTTCGAGGATCGCTTCGGAGGTGAAGTTTTCGCTGGCGATCAGTTCCAGGCGGCCATGCTGCCGTTCGACTTCATGTTGGATGGCATCGTAGACCTCGGGGTCCACGGCGGAGAGAGGGCGCGCCATGCGGTCTTGGTCGGTCATTGGTTTTAGTTTAACGCGTAGGGGGAAGGTTCTAGGTGTTAGGTGCCAGGTGTTAGGGAAGGATGCGGCTACGCCGCTTTCTCTTCTTTTTTCTCTTTATTCATACCGCAGGGCGTTGATTGGATCCACAGTTGTCGCCCGGCGTGCTGGAATCACACTGGCCAGAATTGCGGCCAAGGTGAGCAGCAGGAGCACCGCCAAATAGGTGAGCGGATCGGCTGCAGTGACGGAATAGAGGAAACTCGACAGGGCACGGGAGATGGCGAACGCAGCAATTCCTCCGGCGAGCGCGCCGAGAGAAACCATGCCCAGGGCTTCGCCCAGGATCATGCACAGCAGGCTGCTCCTTTGCGCGCCCAAGGCGACGCGGATTCCGAGCTCGTTGGTGCGCTGCGAAACCGATTGATAGACCACGCCGTAGATGCCGACCGTCGCTAGCACCAGCGCCAGGAGCGAGAACAAACCCAGCAGCAGCGTTTGAAAGCGGCGTTGGGCTAACGAGTCGCCGATCTGGTCTGCGATGGTGGACCGCTCGGACAGCACAGCGCTTTTGTCGATGGACCGGACGGCGTCGCGCACCATTCCGGCCGTCTTGGCCGGGTCGGACGAGGTATGAATCACCAACGTCATCCTCCGTGCCGGGGACTGTGTCAGCGAGGAAAACGTCTCGCATCGGGCCGCTTTGTCCTGACCCTGCCGCCGCATGTCGCCAACAATTCCAACCACGGTAAGCCACGGCGCGCTCGATCCGTCCCCGTCGAACTTGAATCGCTTGCCGACCGCGTCTTCTCCGGGCCAGAAGCGGCGCGCCATGGTCTCGTTGATGAGAATCACCGGCGTCGTATCGGGCCCATCGTGTTCGTTGAAGAACCGGCCGCGGATCAACCGGACACCCATGGTCTGAAAATAACCTGTAGTGACCCGGTCGGTGGTCGCTTCGATCTGCTGCTCCGGTGGCGGAGACGGGTGCCCCTCCACGGTGAAGGAGCCAGAATCCGGTGTCGCGCTCAAGAACACATCGGTGGTCGCCGCGGCGCTTTGTACACCCGGTATGGATTGCAGGCGCTGCAACAGATCCGCGTAGAAGCCGGCCAACTGCGGCGGCTTCGCAAACCTGGTACGCGATGGAGAGACCCGCCAGGTGAGCACATTCTCCGTCTGGAATCCCGGATGGATAGCTTCAAGTGTGAGCAGACTTCGAATCATCAGCCCGGCTCCGGTGAGCAGGATCATCGATAACGCGACTTCCGCCATCGTCAGTCCGGACCTCACATAGCGCATCCGCCTGCCGCCGGACATGCTCCGGCCGCCTTCCCGCAGCGCATCATGCAGATCCACGCGCGAGATGCGAAGTGCCGGGACCATCCCAAAGAGAACGCCGGCGGCCAAGGAAACCAGCAGCGTGAAGATCAACACTGGAATGTCGATGGCGATCTCATCCAGTCGCGGTAGGTCTTTGGGCGCCAGCAGCACCAGACCGCGGATGCCCCAGAACGCGACCACCAGTCCCAACGCGCCGGCAAGGACCGACAACACCGTGCTCTCTGTTAGCAATTGGCGAATCAATCGGGACCGGCCCGCGCCGAGCGCGCCTCGCACGGCTATCTCTCGTCCTCGAGCCGCACCCCGGCCAAGGAACAGGTTGGCTACGTTCGCGCAGGCGATCAAAAGGACAAACGCTACAGCACCCAGCAGGACCAGCAAGACCTCGCGCATTCTCCCCACGGTCTGGCGCAACAAAGGGACCGTCCAAACTCCGTAGCCTCGGTTTTGATCGGGATATTCTTGCTCCAGGTGCGCGCCGATTGCGGTCATTTCAGAACGCGCGTCTTCCATCCGGACACCGGGCTTCAAGCGTCCGACAACGGTGAGAAAGTAACCGCCCCGGTTGGCGCGGCCTCTCGGTGACAACGCCATCGGCCTCCAAAGCTGGGTAGTCTTGGAGGGAAAAGCGAAGCTCGGCGGCATCACTCCAATGATCTGGTAGGGCTGGCCGTTCAATTCGAGTGTTCGGCCTAGCACATGCGGATCGGCCGCGAATTGCGTTCGCCACACGGAATTGCTCAAGATCACTTCACGGTCCGCGCCCGGTTCTTCTTCCTTCGGCGTAAAGACGCGGCCCAAGGCGGGTCGAACTCCGAGAACCGAAAACAGGTTCGAGGTGACTACCGCATCGAGCACTCGCGCCGGTTCTTCCAGAGCGCTCAAAATGGAATCGGTTGGAACGAAGGCGGCGAGATCTTCGAAGGAGCGATTCTTTTTCCAGTCCTGATAGTTCGGATAAGAGGTCAGGTCCTCATGCAGGCCTAGTCGCCGATTGTCCATCCACAGGTACGCCAGACGTTCGGGATCTTGGTAAGGCAAAGGCCGCAACAGGACTGCATGAATAGCGCTGAAGATGGCCGTGTTCGCTCCGATGCCGAGCGCCAGCGATAACACCGCCACGGCTGTAACACCGCGATTCTTCGCCAGGCTGCGGAAGGCGAACCGCATGTCCTTACCCAAGGTCTCCAGCCAAATCAGGATGTCGGCGTCACGCGTTTTTTCGCTGGCCAGCAACTCGCCGCCGAAGCGCCGCACGGCGTCCTGGCGAGCTTCCTCAGGCTTCATCCCGGCCGCCAGATTGTCGCGAATGCGAGCTTGCAAGTGGAATTGCAGCTCTTCTTCCACTTCGTTATCCAGTTTCTTTCGCCGGAGCAGATTCGCAAATCGGCTGGTCCACGGCATAACCTGAAATCTCCTTTACACGAAGCGGAGCACTCGCGCCACGGCTTCGGTCAACTGGGTCCAACTGGCCTCTTCCTCGGCCAGTTGCCGGCACCCGGACGCGGTGATGGAGTAATAGCGGGCCCGGCGATTGTTCTCCGACGGCTTCCACTCCGCGCGCAGCCAGCCGGACTGTGTCATGCGATGCAGGGCCGGGTAGAGCGATCCCTCCTCCAGGCGAAGCACGTCGGCCGAGATCTTTTCGATTTGCAGCGTAATGCCATAGCCGTGCATCGGACTCTTCGACGCCAGGGTCTTGAGCACTAGCAGGTCGAGTGTTCCCCTCAGGCGATCATTGCTGTGTTTCCGCATCCGTCCGGCTCCTATAGCCAGCTATAGGAGAGTGTGCCCGAGATCCTTAGGAATGTCAAGGTAGGGCTATGGCAACGCCCCTACACGGGCGTTTGTGGTACAAAAATGCCATGCGAAGCTCCAAGCTCCCGGTCGTGCTTTGGCTGATTCCGATTGCGATGTACGCTGCGCCGCCGGACGGTGGCGGTATTTATAAGAAGAATTGTGCCGGTTGCCATGAAGCGGGGCTACCGCGAGTCCCTTCGCCGGAAGGATTGAAGGCATTTTCGCCCGAGGCGGTGAATCGCTCCCTGGTCAGCGGGGCGATGCGATTTCAGGGTACTTATCTCAGCCTCGCGGAGCGTCATGCTGTCGCTGAGTTTGTCACCGGCAAGAAGTTCGAGGCCATCACCGGACCTCGGGGCGTGTGTTCGGCCAGGACTCCCGCTAAACCTTTCGGTGGAGAATGGACCGGCTGGGGTTTGGATTCCGATAACAGCCGCTTCCAATCCGCCGGCGCGGCTGGGCTGACCGCCGAGCAAACGCCGAAGCTGAAGCTGAAATGGGCATTCGGATTCCAAGGCGATTTCGTAGCGTTCTCCCAGCCATCCGTCGCTGCGGGCAAGCTGTACGTCGGCAGCGCGGCAGGCATGGTCTATGCGCTGGATGCCGCCACTGGCTGCACCTACTGGTCGTTTGACGCGGGCGCTGGCGTCCGAACCGCGATCGTCATTGGTCCTGGACCGGTGGCTTATTTCGGCGATCTTCAGGCCAACGTCCACGCGCTCGACGCTAACACCGGGAATCAGTTGTGGAAAACGCGAGTGGACGACTATCCCGTGGCGCGCGTCACCGGCACGCCATCGCTCTACAACGGGCGGTTGTATGTGCCGGTGTCGTCGCACGAAGAGTGGGCCAGCGCGGACCCGACGTACCAGTGCTGCAAGTTCCGCGGCAGCGTCGTAGCGCTGGATGCCAAGAACGGCAAACAGATCTGGAAAACTTACACCATCGCCGAAACGCCGCACGCGCTCGACAAGAAAAACAAACTGGGCCGTCCGTTCTGGGGACCATCAGGCGCAGGCGTGTGGTCTTCGCCGACCATCGATGCAAAGAAGAACGTGCTGTATGTCGGGACAGGGGACAGCTACTCGGAACCTGCGGTCCGCACGTCCGACGCGATCCTTGCGCTGGATCTCGCTTCCGGCAAAATCGTCTGGTCGCGCCAGCTTACCGAGAAGGACGTGTTCAACACCACATGTTTGATCCCGCCCCAGCTCAATTGCCCGGACGCGCCGGGTCCCGATTTCGATTTTGGTTCTTCGCCGATCCTGCGCAGCGTGACAGCGAACAAGCGCGCTTTGATCGTCGGCCAGAAGTCGGGCGTGGTGCACGCGCTCGATCCCGATCAGCAAGGCGAGGTGCTCTGGCAGTCGCGCATCGGCAAAGGCGGCGTGCTGGGCGGGATTCAATGGGGACCGGCTGCCGATCGCGACACCGTCTACGTCGCGCTCTCCGACTTCGGGCTGCTGATTTCCGATCCATCGCGCATACAGGCGAACGAGGGTTTTGGTCCGGATCCCAACACCGGCGGCGGTTTGTTCGCGTTGTCGATCGCCACAGGCGAGAAGCGCTGGGACACTCCGTCGCCAGGCGTCGGCTGTAAGACCAAGGGCTGCAGTCCCGCGCAATCCGCCGCTGTCACCGGTATTCCCGGCGTGATTTTCTCTGGAGCGCTGGACGGACACCTGCGCGCGTACGCCACCAAGGACGGCAAGATCCTGTGGGATTATGACAGCGTCCGCGACTATGAAACCGTAAACAGCGTCAAGGCGAAGGGCGGTTCCATCGACGGACCCGGACCGGTGGTGGCGGGCGGAATGGTGTTCGTGAATTCCGGCTACGGATACTTCAACGCCATCCCGGGCAATGTTCTGCTGGCTTTCTCGGTCGACGGCCGCTAGACGTGGCGCCGGTCATCTATGCGTTGCTCGGCGCGTCATTCACGCTCGCAACGGCTTGGGCTCTCGGCGCCGTAATACTCCGCAAGCTTGCTTCATCGCTCGGCCGTCTTGAGCAATCGCTGCTGGGCATTATCGCCGGCTCGGCTTGTCTCAGTGCCGTCGTATTCGCGCTCTGCTCGGTAGGAATGGCGCGAAAGGCAGTCTATCTGAGCGTTGGCTTGCTCGCCGGCATCTTTGCGTTTCGGTGGGGAACGCTCGGGGCTAGCGCCGACAAGCCGATTCAGCCGTTACACCGCGTTCTTCGGACGCTTTTTGTGGTGACGTTCAGTGCACTGACCGTCCTCGATCTAGTCAGCGCCATGACACCGGAAATCTATCCCGGAGACACGACGCAGCACCTTTCTCAGGTCGATCGTGCACACGGATTCTATCCGGGCGCTACGTTCCCGGAGGCTGCAGAACTGCTGCTACTCCCGGCCTTCGCTTTTGGCAGACACGCAGGCGTCGAAGTCTTTAGGTTGGGCATTCTAGCCACACTGTCGCTGCTCGTCCTTTATTACGGCCGGCGGGTCGGCTCTCCGGTTGCCGGAGTAGCCGCTGGACTTTTGACATACGCGGGGCCGGTGTTTGGCCGGTACTATTCGATCGCGAATATCGATGTGATCGGCGCCGCCGCTGTTTTCGCGCTCTTCTATTTGATTCGGCTCTGGACCCGGCAGCATGCATTACCACTCTCAGTTTCCATCGGAATACTTACCGGATACTGCCTGATCGCGAAGCAAACGGCTATCGCACCGAACTTGTCCTCCCTGTTGCCGGAACAATATCGCTGGGTATCTCTGGCCCTCTTGACGCTGTGTTTGGTCCCGCTATTCCTGGCGCTGGCGCTCCCGGCTGGCAGACCGGTACTGGCAGCCGCGAGCATACTTGCAAGTCTTTACGTTGTCACCGGAGGCACACAAGGTCTCGTAATCGGTGCGCCATTGATCGCGCTGGCGTGGTGCATGGGCTGTGGGAATCTGGCGGTGGTAGGGACCTGGACCCACAGCGCGGCAAGCGCGGCGCAAACTGTCACTTCGTGCGCTATCCCAGCGCGCCTCGTGCGCATGGCCGGCGCGGCAATCATTGTCGCGTATTTTGTTTTTTTTGCCTGGGATGGCCTGCACGCCCGCTTCAGCGTCGACGATCCAGCAAACATATTCGGGTACTGGCAGCGCGGCGCTTGGCCGCTGATCCGCGCGCAGTTCGAATTTTTCAGTACCTACTATCGGCCGATGGGCGGCCTGTTTTACCTGCCAATCTATGACCTCGCCGGATTCAATCCGCTCCCCTATCGTGTTGTGGGCTTGTCGATCGTTCTCTTGAACATTGCTGTGTTCTACCGCGTCGCGAAGTTGGTGAGCGGCTCAGAACGAGTAGCCTGGGTGGCGGCAATTCTGCTCTCCTACCACCCGAAGCTCGCCGACATCGTGTATCAGAACGCGGTGATCTACGACCTGCTCTGCTTCCTGTTTTATTTCGCGGCGCTCGCCTGGTACTTGGGAATTCGCGCGCGCGGACAGTTTTGCAACTGGCGGCAGACGGCGGTGTTCATTGTTCTCTACATCTGCGCGCTGAATTCCAAAGAGATGGCAGTGACGCTGCCATTGATCCTAGGTCTGTATGAGCTGCTGTTCCATCCACCGGAAGCGATCTCTCTTCAAAAGATGCGCACATGGCTGGCGCGCGAGGGGCGTGTCTGCTTGATCGCCGTCGTGTTGACCGCCATTTATGTACTGGGCAAAACTCTTGGCCCGGATCCACTGATGGCGGTACCCGCATACACGCCCGAGTTCACTCTCCAGAAGTTCATGACCTCCATCACTGCGAACATACAGACGCTTTTCCATCTTCCGGACTGGTTCGGACCAGGGCTGGTAGCCGGTTCGTTCGCCGGGATCCTGGTCCTTGCGTGGATCAGGCGCAGCAGATATGTCGCGTTCTGCGCCCTCTTCGCGATTCTGAGCGAACTTCCGATCGCTTTCGTCGGACGCTCCGGTTCCAACCTGTACATTCCGCTAGCGGCTTGGGCGATGCTGGTATCGGCCGCCGTGTGGAAGGCGGCGGAACTGGTGGCATCGGCGTTTCGGACTCGAGCGATCGCAGGCCTACTGGTGGCCAGCTTCCTGTTCTTCAACGCGCGACTGGCGAGGTCTCAAACAGTGCACGTCCGAAGCTATTTCCACGATCTATATGTTCCGGTGTGGGCCGTGATTCAGCAGATCTCAAAGGTGGACGTTAAGCCGCCGCCTCGAGCCAAAATTGCGTTTGAGAACGATCCTCTGCCGCCGTTCACCACGCTGTATCTCGCCTACTTCCATTTCCAGGACCTCAGCTTGCACATCCGGCTTAGCCAGACGGCCCTGCCGCAAGCCGAGCTTTCCGGCGTCGACTACGTCTTCGATTATCGAGATGGTCAGTTTGCCCTGGTGAAGCCGTAGCTATTTCTTGGAATCGTCCGCCGCGGCGCGCACGGTCGGATATTTGATGCCGAGCTGCTGCAGGTATGTGTCGTACTTCGACGCATCGTAATAGAACGCCTTCATCCGTGGACGGTACGTTTCCATGATCTTGGTGTTGAGCCACGTCGCCGGCTTATCGTCGGGACGCAGGAAGCTCTTGTACTTCACATCTTTGGTCTGGACGTTTTTGAAATAGTCCCAAGCTTTCTCCACCAGATCGGGATGCAGCAGGATGTCGAGCATAGTCAAAGCCTGAACTTTTGCGCCGGCCACCACGCCTTTGTGCGCAATCGGCGTGGCCATGGCGATTCCGTTCGCCCAGTTGTGGCCGGGGCCGCCGGGAATGTTCGACGGGTAGCGGAGCGTCACGGTGGGAACAACCCACGACACGTCGCCAATGTCGTCCGATCCGCCGCCGGTGGGACCAACACCCTGGCCCTCGCCATCGCCACCCTCGGCTGATTGATTTCGCGGCGCGCGCATCTCTTGAATCTTACTGGCCAATCCGCGCACCGGAACTTTGAGCTCTTTCTGCAGGGCTTTGGCCAAAGTCTGATCGTCCTCCGACCATTGCGGCAGGCCCACTTTCTTGATGTTCTCGTACATCGCTTCGGCGATCGGCTTGCTGAAATAGCCGGGCCAGGCGCTGCCCAGCAGGCGCGAAGTATAGGTGGTGTCGGTCATCAACGTCGCGGCCTGTGCCATGTTATTGCCGATCCGCCACATGTCCATGATGTGGTCGTAGTCGGCCTCGCGGAAGTAATACCAGACGGCGGCGGTTGGCGGGACTACGTTGGGCTGGTCGCCGCCGTTGGTGATCACGTAGTGCGATCGCTGAGCCAGCCGCAGATGCTCGCGGCGAAAGTTCCAACCGACGTCCATCAACTCCACGGCGTCGAGCGCGCTCTTGCCGCGCCACGGTGCGCCCGCGGCGTGTGCGCTCTCACCTTTGAACATATATTCAATCGAAACCAGGCCATTCTGCGTGGTCGGCCCGTAGGAGACGCCCAGGTTGTTCGCAACGTGCGTGAACAGCACCACGTCGACATCCTTGAACATTCCGGCGCGCACGTAATAAGCCTTGGTGCCGACCAACTCTTCGGCGACGCCGGGCCAGAGCCGGATGGTGCCCTGCAGATGCTCGCGCTCCATGATTTTCTTCACCGCCAGCGCCGCCATGATGTTCAGTGGCACGCCGGAGTTGTGGCCCTCGCCATGGCCGGGCGCGCCTTCGATCATCGGCTCGTGCCAGGCTACGCCGGGCTTCTGCGAGGCCTGCGGAATATCGTCGATGTCGGAGCCGAGCGAGATCACCGGCTTGCCCGAGCCCCATGAAGCGACCCAGGCGGTGGGAATGCCGGCGAAGCCGCGCTCGATCTTGAAACCTTCTTTTTCCAGAATGCCGGTGAGGTACTTCGAGGTCTCGAATTCCTGAAAGCCAAGTTCCCCAAAACTGAAGACGCTATCGACCATCACCTGCGCCTGCTTCTTCATGGCGTCGATCTGGCCGGTGAGGTCGGCCTTCATGGCGGCTTCCTTGTCGGGCGCGACTTTAGGCTGCGCCAGGACGCAAGCAGCGACCAGCAAAAGAGAGAGGGCGAGTTTTCGCATCCCCTTAGTGTATTCCGTGCGCAGAGGGTTTGCTGGAACAGTCTGTCAAACCACGACGCGGAGGCCGAGATGCCTTACGAACGGATCGAAATCCCTGTCGTTGTGCAGCAAGTCATAACCGCTCTCGATGCATCGGGTGGCAATCACGGTATCGATGGTCTTGCGAACGGTCACACCAAGGCGTCGCAACGCGCGAAAGTTTTTCGCAGCTTGAATTGCGATTTCTTGTCCGCCCAACTCTACGACAGTCAACGCCGTCAGCATTTTCCGGGCAATGTTGAAGTCTTGTTCGCTGGCGAAACCTTGCAGGACCTCCGTGAGAATTAGGTCCCCGATGGCCAAGGGTTGGTAGCCAAGCAGCCGATCAAGCTTCTCGGTCTGGACTGTGATTCTCCCCTTGAAGTAGTCGATCCACACGCTGGAATCGACCAGAATCAATTGTCGCTCCTCATGGCGTTGAGATCGCCCGTCCAGTTCAGTTTGCCGCGCAGGCGCCGTATCTTGGCTTGCCTGTTCAGGCGCAACAAGGTCCGTAGACCTTGTTCAACGGCCTCGCGCTTGGTCTTCAAGCCGGTTGCTCGAAGGGTTTCCCGCATCAGCTTGTCGTCGATGACAATGTTGGTACGCATGGTGTGTATCCCAATAGCTAATTATACACATTCCAAATTTTCGAACTCTACCAACGGTGCAAGTCTCTCTCGAGTATCCAACCGCGCACGGCAACGATAAGTCCCATCCTGCGCCCGCTGCTATAATGGACCGCCAGAAGGAGCATCGCATGTCTAATCCCACTACTCGCCGGTTCTTCCTTGGCGCGGTGACTGCCGCCGCCGCAACTCGCGTCTGGGGCGCGAACGACAGGATCAATGTTGCCATCGTCGGACTCGGCGGGCGCGGGTCGAATCACCTGAACATCTATTCGCGGCTGCCCGATGCGCGTGTTGCGGGATTGTGCGACATCGATCAAGCCGCCCGCGAGAAGGCGCAGGCCACCTTGATGAAGAACACCAGCGAGAAGGGCAAGGAGTTCGAGGACATGCGCCAGGCGTTCGCCGATCCCTCCATCGACGCCGTGTCCATCGCGACGCCGAATCACTGGCATGCGCTCGCGACGATATGGGCGTGCCAGGCCGGCAAGGACGTCTACTGCGAGAAGCCCGCCTGCTACAACATCCACGAGGGCCAGCGGATGCTGCAGGTGGCGCGCGATACCAAGCGCATGGTGCAGATCGGCTCGCAGCATCGCAGCATGCCGTACAAGATCGCGGCCATGCAAGCCGTGCGCGACGGGCTGATCGGCAAAGTCTACCTCGCCAAGGGACTGTGCTTCAAGCGCCGCAATACCATTGGCCACAAGCCGGATAGTCCGGTTCCCCCGGGCGTGAACTGGGACCTGTTCCTTGGGCCCGCGCCCATGCGCCCGTTCAACGCGCTGCGTTTCAAATACAACTGGCACTGGTTCTGGGACACCGGCAACGGCGACATTGGCAATCAGGGCGTGCACGAGATGGGCATAGCGCGCTGGGGACTCGGCGATCCGGAATGGCCGAAGACGGCCGTCGCCATGGGCGGTAAGTACGCTTACAACGACGATCAGGAAACGCCGAACACGCTACTCGCCAACTTCGATTACGGCGGGCGCGAACTGGTATTCGAGGTTCGCGGGCTGTTGACCGGAGGCGAAGGCACGCCGGTAGTGCGGCGTCCGCGGCCGAGTGTTACTGGTGCTAATCCCGCTGCTGCCGCTCCCGCGCCCACTGTGACCAATCCGGCGGGCGGCGCTGCGCCGCTCAACATCACCATCGGCGATCTGTTCTACGGCACAGAAGGCTGGATGGCGATGTCGGATGGCGGGGTCCAAGCGTTCAAAGGCGAGAGCAGCGAGCTCATCATGGAGCAGAAGCCGGAGCGCGGACCGGGCGGCGATGGCACCAGTCTGCACATGGAAAACTTCCTGGCCGCCTGCCGCTCGCGGAACCCGCGCGATCTGCACGACGAAATATCGAACGCATATCTGAGCGCGTCGCTATGCCATCTGGCGAACATCAGCTATCGCACCGGGCACAAGCTGACGCTAGAGGCCGGGCCACGTTTCACTGGCGATGCGGAAGCTAACAAGCAGATCTCGCGCGAAGTCTATCGGAAGCCGTACGTAGTGTAATCTGCGAGGAGGGTTGATGGAAGGCAACAAGGAAGATCGGCTACGCAAGCTCGATCACCTGCAGCGCGAGGTTGAAGTGTCGCTCGCATCGGTGCTACGACACGTCAGTGCAGCTAGCGATAGCGTCGACAACATGACTAAGAGAATCAACCGCCTCGCCGAAAAAGTGGAATCGGGTGAGCCCCGTTTTCAAGAGCTGCTCGCCAGCCAGCTCCGCATGGGCCAAATCCTATCGAGCATCCAGAGCATGCTCGATCGGCAGCAAAGCCAGTAACGAACCCGCTCTCCCTCCCCGCGGATCGTGTCACTATAGTTGTCATGACGCCTCCACAAGCCCAGCCGAAATTTCAGTTGGTCAACACTCCCGACTATCGCGAACACTATGCCAATAGCGTGCAAATTCGCGTGAACCTCTGGGACTTTTTCCTGATGTTCGGCACCGTGAATCAGACTGCGCCGGACAACGTGCTGATACATAACTTCCAGGGCGTCTACCTGAGCCCTCAACAGGCCAAGGCGCTGCTGAATATCCTGACGCAGAACATCACGCAGTACGAGACTACATTTGGAGAGATCAAGCTGGAACCGCACGCACAGGTGGGCGGCGCTATCCAGTGATGCCAGGTCCCCCTCGGATCGCGCGCCGTCCCGAGCAAGGCGTCCGTCCGGACACGTACCTGTTCTTCTTCGTATCCTTCGCCCTGGTTGTTCTTCTCACCCACTCGCCGTATTTCGATCTCCCGTATTTTTGGGACGAGCTGGGCCAGTTTGTCCCCGCCGCGCTCGACATCCTGCACGATGGCGCATGGGTGCCGCACTCCACCGTTCCCAACGCGCACCCACCCGGCGTGATGGCGTACCTCGCCGCCGTCTGGAAGATTTTCGGCTATTCGATCGTAGCGACGCGCACCGCGATGTTGCTGCTGGCGAGCGTCGGCGCGTTGGCTACGTTTCTTCTGGCCATCCACTTGTGCCGCGGCCTTAGCGGCGCGCCCGCCTTCGTACCCGTACTGTTGCTGTTGCTCGATCCGTTGTTCTACATGCAAAGCATGATGGCGCAATTGGACATGCCGGCCATGGTGTTCACCGTCGCCGGGCTGTTGCTATTTTTGCAGGACCGGCACAAAGCCGCGGCGCTAGTTTGCACTGCGCTGGTCTTGTGCAAGGAGACCGGCGCGCTTTTGCCATTGATCCTCGGTCTCACGCTTCTTGTAGACCCAGCGCGCGCCAAATACGCCGCGTATTATCTCGCGCCATTCCTGGTTCTCGCGGTCTGGTTCTTCGTCCTCTGGCGCGCCACTGGACAGCTCCTGGGTGATGCCGGATACGCGCACTACAACGTGGGCTACGCGTTGCACCCGGTGCGCGCGGCCCTTTGTCTCGCCCGCCGCATCTATTATTTATTCATTGACGATTTCCGCTTTGTCGGATCCATCGCCATTATTCTGGCCTGGCGCAAAACGCGCGTTTATTCGAATCGCGCCTGGCGCATCACCTGGCTCTTCCTCGGCGCGCATGTGCTGATGGTGAGTCTGCTGGGCGGCGCGGAGCTGGAGCGTTACCTGCTCCCGGTTTTGCCGCTGCTCTACATCGCCATGGCCGCGGCCTGGTCCGCAGTGATGCGACCGCTCTGGCGCAGCGTAAGTCTGGCGTTAGTCTCCGCCGGCTTGCTGGCTGGCCTCTTTTTCAATCCGCCATTCCCGTTTCCCTTCGAGAACAATCTCGCCATGGTCGATTTCGTGGAATTGCATCACAAGGCGGCCGAATATCTGGAGCGAAATTATGCCAAGCAGATCATCTACACCGCCTGGCCGCTCACCGGCGCTTTACGCGATCCCGCATTCGGATACGTGGAGCGCAAGCTGACAACATCGGAAACGTCCGACTTCGGCATTTCGACACTGCAAAAGCTCGACCCGAGATCGGTCAACGTGCTGGTGCTCTACTCACGAACGTGGGAACCAACCTGGGGAGTTCTGCGCTGGCCGCTGGTAGTGCAAATCCTGCGCCACTTCTACCAATACGAGCCTCAGATGAATGCTGGCCAAGTGAACGCGCGCTTCGGCCTCACACTAGTGCAGAGCTGGGGTCAGCGCGGACAATGGGTGCAAGTCTACACGAAGGTCGCTAACCCACCACCCACCGCGTATCTGAACCGTATCTGAACCGGTGACAGGATACTCAATCCCCAATTTCTCGTGCCCTGCCAGCTCCAACGTATTCAATCGATTCAATCAAAAGAATGCGGGTACAGGGTATCCTGCTACCGAATTGCGCACTGACCGCGCGGCTGGTCCCACCACCCACCGCCTACCACCTACCGAAGCGCAAACGCGATAATTGACCCACCCGCCGCCACCGCAATATATTGCTTCCCGTCGAGTGAGTAGCTGATCGGCGATGCCGACACACCACCGCCCGTCTGGAATTTCCACAGAACCTTGCCAGTCCGCGCGTCGAGTGCAAACAAGTAGCCCTGCCCGTCGCCGCTGAACACCAATCCGCCCGCCGTCGCCAGGATTCCCGCCGATGGACCGCTCACCATGTCGAACCGCCATTTCGTATCGCCCGTAGCCGGGTCTACCGCAAGAATCACCCCGGTACCGTGCTCCTTCGGAGCATTCTCCACCGTGCTGGCCTGATACCACTGCCCCTCCGTGAAGCCCTGCTTGGTCTTGTAAAACAGATGGCAGCCCTCGCTGGACTGGAAATAGTAGAGCCCCGTCCGCGGACTGTACGCCGTGGCCTGCCAATTATGCCCACCGCCTAGCCCCGGACACACCAGGTTTCCTTCTTCGGTCGGCTCCTGGCCAGGAATCAGAATCGGCCGCCCATCCTCGCCGATGCCCTTCGCCCATGTGACTTTGGTGTACGCCTTGGCCGCCAGCACTTTCCCATTAGTGCGATCCAGCGCATAGAAGAAGCCGTTCCGATTGGCCTGAATCAGAGCCTTCACCTTGCGGCCCTGCAGCGTCAAATCCACCAGTACCGGATCGCTGATGGCGTCCCAATCGTGCACATCGTGCGGCGTGAACTGGTAATACCATTTCAGTTGGCCTGTATCGGCGTCCAGCGCCACCACGCTGCAACTGTACAAATTGTCGCCGCCGCGCACATCGCCATCCATGTCTGGCCCCGGATTTCCGATGCCCCAATAAACAAGGTTCAACTCCGGATCGTACGTGCCGGTGATCCATGTGGACCCGCCGCCGAGTTGCCACGATTCGCCCGACCACGTCTCCCGGCCCGGCTCGCCGTCGCCCGGAACCGTGTTGAAGCGCCACACGCGTTTGCCAGTTTCGGAATCGTAAGCATCGATGAATCCGCGCGTGCCAAACTCCGCGCCGGCCATCCCGGTCACCACCAGGTTCTTCACTATGAGTGGCGCAGCCGTCGCACTGTAGCCTTTCAAGTGATCGGCGAAGCGAGTTTCCCAAAGCGTCAGCCCCGATTTCACATCGAGCGCCACCAGGCTCCCCTCGATGTTCACGCGGTAGAGCTTATCGCCGCGGACCGCGAACCCTCGGTTCACCTCGCCGCAACATAAGTTGAGCTTCTTCGGCGGAGTCTTGTGTACATGCCAGACGGTCTTGCCGGTCAGCGCGTCGAGCGCCCAGGAATTGTTCGATGGTCCGGCGATAAACATTTGCCGGTCGAAAACCAGCGGCGTGACCTCGAATCCGCCGTTCATCCCCGTCTGATGTATCCACTCGGGCGCAAGCCGCGCGACGGTTCTGGTGTCGATCTGGGTCAGATCGCTGAAGCGCCAGCCCTGCGTATTCTGGCCGTAGGTGCGCCATTCGCCGGTCTGCGCCGCAAGCGTCCCGGCCGCCAGGAGCAACAAGCCTGCGAATCTCATTTCTCCCCTCCCAGGC
This sequence comes from Bryobacteraceae bacterium, assembly GCA_035632375.1. Classification (GTDB taxonomy): domain Bacteria; phylum Acidobacteriota; class Terriglobia; order Bryobacterales; family Bryobacteraceae; genus Palsa-89. Next base: position 24,004 of record DASQGY010000350.1, read on the forward strand.
TGGCCAGATAGGCCACCAAATCGTCCAGCTCACGCGTGTTGAACAAGCGTCCGTAGTTGGAGGGCATCAATGAGCGTTCTTCGCGCTTCACCGACGTCACTTGATCTTTCATGAACGAGTGAAAGTTCCCGGAAAGATCCAACAACCGCGCCGAAAAATTATCCAACCCTTTCGAAACGCCCTCGATTTTCTTCCCTTCCTTGGTCACCACTACGATCGTCGAGTAACCGTCGGTGATGTCCGCATCCGGCGCAACCACCGACTCGCGAAGATACGCGACGCTCCGGCCACGTCCCGACCGGCTCAAATCCGGCCCAATCGCACTGCCCCTCGCGCCCACTCGGTGACACTGCCCGCAGCTCCCCTTGCCCCAGAACAGCTTCTCGCCCGCCGCACGATCCCCAGCCGTCGGCGCACCGCGCGTGGGCGGCAGCGATCGGACATAGGACACCAGCCGCCACACCATATCTTTATCCATCTCGCCGCCAAAGCTCGGCATCTCGGTACCGGCCACTCCGCTGGAGATCACGCGATACAGGTCCGCATCGGTATCGCCGGCGTTGAACGATCCACGCGTCAGGTCCGGCCCTCCCCGGCCACCCTTGGCATGCAGCCCGTGACACCCCGCGCAAGCCATCCGGAACATCACACGCCCAGCCTCAATCTCCTTGGCATTGCCAGTGAACGGACTCTTATCTTGAGCCATAATCGCGCCGGCCATCGAGAGAACAATGAAAAATCGCTTCAAGTTCACGATGGAAGCATACCACTCGGTGCGGCCTGTGGGGCAGGTTGCCAACCTGCGCGCGATTGTCAATCGCGCTGGACGTGAGAGCGGGTTGTCGCCAGTACAGCCCGCACAGTAGCCTGTGAATGGATGACCCGCCGCGACCTCCTGTTGCTCGCCCCAGTAACGCTAGCCACCGCCGCGACCCCCACGCTCGACCGCCGCGCCATCGTCACCCGCCACAATCCCAAGCTGCGCACCTCCGATCCCACAGCGCCACTCTCCGTCGGAAACGGCGAGTTCGCCTTCACCGCCGATTTCACCGGCCTCCAGACTTTCGCCGACCAATACGAACGAACCACGCCACTCTGCACACAATCCCAGTGGGGCTGGCACACGTCGCCCATTCCAGCCGGTCTCGATGCTTCACAACCCCGCCTCGAGATGTTCGACACCTACGGCCGCGCAGTCGGATATGCAACCAGCAGTCGAGGGCAGGAGCCGCTGTTCAACTGGCTCCGCGAAAACCCTCATCGCCTGAACCTGGCACGTATCGGCCTGCGGCTGGACGGCGCGCCGCTCGCGCTCAAAGACATCGACGCCATCGAGCAGGAACTCGACCTCTGGACTGGAATCCTGGAAAGCAGCTTCCGCTTGCGCGGCGATAAGGTTTCGGTCGTCACTTGCTGTCATCCCGAACAAGACCTACTGGCTGTATCCATCACCTCACCGCTGGTTGCACAAGGTCGCCTCGCCGTAGCCATCGATTTCCCCTACGGCTCGCCGGACATGAACGCGTCCGATTGGAAATCGCCCGGGCGCCATCGAACGAAGATAGCTCGCCAGGGAAATACTGTTCTGTCTCTCGACCGCGAATTAGATGACGACCGCTACACGGTGGACATAGGTTGGACTGGCGAGCTTCACGCGATGCTGCGCGATCCCCACCGCGTATTGATCCAGGGCGCGCGAACGGAATTGAACTTCGTTTGCCGATTCGCTCCCCACCGATCCACCACTGACTTGCCCTCAGCACCAGCGGTTCGCAAGGCAGCCGCCAAGCACTGGGCGCGTTTCTGGACCGCCGGCGGCGCAATCGACCTGTCCGGCAGCACGGACCCACGCGCCCACGAACTCGAGCGCCGCGTCGTGCTCTCCCAATACCTGACCGCCATCCAGTGCGCCGGCTCCTCGCCGCCCCAGGAAACCGGACTCACCTGCAACAGTTGGTATGGCAAGTTCCATCTCGAAATGCACTGGTGGCACGCCGCGCATTTCGCGCTTTGGAATCGCACTCCATTGCTGGAACGCAGCCTGGACTGGTACGCGCGCATCCTGCCATCCGCGCGCGACCGAGCGAAACAACAAGGCTACCGCGGCGCTCGCTGGCCCAAGATGACCGCGCTCGACGGCCGCGATAGTCCGTCGCCCATCGGTCCGCTGCTCATTTGGCAACAACCACACCCCATCATGCTTGCCGAACTATGCAGCCGATCGCACCTGGATAGAGCCCCGCTGCGGCGCTATCGGGAGATGGTATTCGATTCGGCGGAGTTCATGGCCAGCTATGCCGTCGACCGCGACGGCCGTTACATGCTCGGCCCGCCGCTGATTCCCGCTCAGGAAAATCATCCACCACGAGAAACTTGGAACCCAACTTTCGAATTGGCCTACTGGCGTCAGGCACTCGACATCGCTCAAACCTGGCGCGAGCAAACCGGACTTTCGCGCCAGCCTCATTGGGACGCCGTGCGCACACGCCTGGCTACACTTCCACAAAAGGACGGCGTCTACCTGGCGCACGAGAATTGTCCGCAGACTTATACCGAGCGCAACCGCGATCATCCGTCCATGCTATACGCCTTCGGCATGTTGCAGGGTGAAGGCGTGGATCGCGACGTCATGCGCAGCACTTTGCACAAGGTCATCGCCGAATGGCGCTGGGCCGACACCTGGGGCTGGGATTTCCCGGCAGTCGCGATGACCGCGGCGCGTCTGGGCGAGCCCGCGCTGGCCATCGATGCACTCTTCCTCGATTCGCCCAAGAACAAGTGGATGCCTAACGGCCACAATTGGCAGCGCCCGAACCTTCCCGTCTATCTTCCCGGCAACGGCGCGCTGCTGGCCGCGGTCGCGATGATGGCCGCCGGGTGGCGAGGCAGCCCGCTCACTGAAGCGCCCGGATTCCCCAAGTCCGGCTGGCGCGTCCGCTCGGAGAACCTCCTGCCCCTTCTGTAGCGCAAGATTTCGTAACCGAGCCGCGCCCGTGAGGAAGCGGTTGCCTAGGGCCGCGCCATAACAGTACTTTTTTCGGGAAGTCCTAAGGCTTTTCGCCTCTGGCGCGAGGCCTTCCAACGCCTTAGCATTCAATCAGAGGGATAAATCCATGCGTTCGCTCGCCACTATAGGGCTGTTGGGAAGCTTTCTGCTAGCTACGGGAATTCAGGCGCAAAGCCTCTCCGAACACGCTGCGGCCGCAGCCGGCGCAACAATCGGGACCGCCGCCGGTAAGCCGATGAGCAACGCCATCACCAAGATTTTTGGCCAAGTGGACAACGATACCAAAAAGGCCGCCAACCAGAAGACCGATATCAAGCCGCAGCCGAAAACTCCGGCGCCCACGCCGAACTCGTCGCCGGCGCTCGGCATCACTTCCCCCGACCAGCCGCTTGGCTCACACGCCTCCACGCAACCGCGCCGCCGCACAACTCCCGAACCGGTTCCCCAATTCCGGCAAACAGCCACGGCGAGCGCGCCCCCGGCCGTCCCAGTTGTCGTCGTGCCGATCGTGGTTCCCGAGCCTCCCCGCAAGGAACCTACGCCGGAGGAACTGGCCAGCGTCAAGGTCGGCGCGACGGCGAGTGAAGTGCTGAAAGTGCTGGGCCCGCCGGAATCCCGCGTCACCATTCCCGACGATGGTCATCTGCTGGAAATCTGCCAATACTGGGCGAAAGGCAAGCAGCTCGGTACTGTCCGTTTGGATAACGGTCAGGTGATAACGGTGGAAACCAAGACTCAGAATTAGGGTGCTGACATACCGTTGTTGCAACAGCGAGTGACACGCTGGCACCTGGAGGCGCGCCCTCCCCTATTTTTTCGCCAAATCCACCGCCCGCCCCGTTCTCACCGATTCCTTCGCTGCATCGATGATCTCCACCACACCGACATTGATGTCGAGCGCCGTCAAACCCTCGATCGGTTTGCCGTTGCGGATGGCGTGGACCATGTACTCGATCGGTTTGGCGCGCTCCGGCGGTAGCGCGTCGATCGGCACATCCGCGCTCTGGCTGCCCCGTCCGCTCTTGCGCACCGTCACTTTGCCGTTCTTCATGTAGACGCTGCCGCCGAGGCCGAAAACTTCCAGGTCCTGATAGCTCGCGGGCAAATCCCAACTGCCTTCGAAGATGCCGACGCCGTTCGGATAAGACAGCATGAGGTCGGCGTTGTCCTCCACTTTCGGGAACCGTTCGGGCCGCAGATGGTTCACCTGCGCGTACACCTTCGCCGGACGGCCCATGTACCACAGGCTCCACAGCGCGTTGTAGCATCCGAAATCCATCAGCGACCCCGCGCCGTTCTGAACCGGATCGGTGAGCCACTCGAAGAACGCCTTGTTGCGCGCGCCTTCCGATCCCGGCCCGCCGTGCCCCACCACGCCGTGCAGCCGCCACACTTTACCGATTTCGCCCGAATCCACCTGCGCCCGCGCCGTGTAGTTCGCCGCCCACCAGGCCATCTGGTAGTTGGTCATTACCTTGATGTTGTACTTGCTGGCCAGTTGCCGTATCTGCTCCGCCTCCTTGTAGGTGGATGCCAGCGGCTTTTCGTACATGATGTTGATCTTTCGCGGTGCGCAGGCTTTCGCGATCTCCAGATGCCGGTTGTTTTCGACGAAAGCCCATACGATGTCGGGCTTCACCTCGTCGAGCATCTTGTTGTAGTCGTCGTAAATCGGGACGCCGGGCGCGACCTTCTTCGCTTCGGCGGCCAGGTCCGGATTGCGCTCTGAAATCCCCACCAGCTTCACCGTTTCGCCTTTGGCCATTTCGGGCAGATGTCCCCATGCGTGCCCATGCACCAACCCGATGACCGCGATCTTGTACTGCTGCGCGCAGAGTGGCGCGAGAAATACGAACAGCGACGGCAATAATTTCTTCATCACCGGCCATTCTACCGCGCCAAGCAGGGAAGCCTAAGACACTTCGAATTCCCTGGTATTATGATTCTTCGCGTGGTTTTCCCTGAACGCTCCTAATGGTTGGCGTTAGGAGTTCCGATAGTTCGGGTGCACCTTGGCCCCCGATTTAAGAATCCATGATTCGAGCAGCAACATTCGCGGGAGTTCTGTTGTGTGTCGCCGGACTCTTGCCGGCCGCCGACCTTACCAGCGGTTCCTCTGCCGATTCGTTAATCGAATCCGGCCACTACAAGCGCGCGAGGGCTCTGGTTGAAACTCGCCTGCGCGGCAATCCGAACGACGCCTATGCACTCTTCCTCGAATCCAGGATCAAACAGAACTTCGGCGATCTTCCAGGCGCCATCGCCGCCGCCGAACGCGCCGTCGCGCTGGAGCCGCACAACGCGTCGTTTCACGGCCAGCTCGCCGAAGTGTACGCCTACACCGCCGATCAGTCGTCCTGGCTGCGCGGAATCGGCTTCGTGCATCAAATGAAGCGCGAGATCGCGGCGGCGCTGTCGCTCGAACCCAACCATACCGATACGCTCCTGGTGTCGATGATGTTTTGCCTCAAAGCGCCCCGGCTGGTTGGCGGCGACAAGAAAAAGGCGTACGCGGTGGCCAACGAAATTGTGCGGCACGATCCGCGCTGGGGATACCTGGCTGAAGCGCGCTTGCTCGAAAACAGCGGCGACGACGCACGCCTGGAGAGCCTGCTCAAAAAAGCCGTCGCCGTCGATCCGTCGCACTATCGCGCCGTGTTGGAACTGGCCCGATTCTATTGCTGCTCCGCCGTTCATAAGGACGCCACCGCCGCCGAGGCCGATGCGCGTGAGGCCCTGAAACTGGATGCGGGGAGAGCGGGAGCGTACGATATTCTGGCGCGCGTCTACGCCTCTAGCCGGCGTTGGATGGATCTCGATTCAATCCTGGCGCAATCCGAGAAGGCCGTGCCCGACGATCTGGCGCCCTATTATCAGGCCGCCAGCATTCTCATCAAGGACGCGGCCGATCTTCCGCGCGCCGCGGCGTATCTGCGCAAATATCTGGGCCAGGAAGCCGAGGGCCGCGAACCCACGCACACGGAGGCGCAATCGCAGCTACACTTGGCGTCGCACGGGTTCATCGGCACGCGCTGAGCGGGCCAACCGCGAACACAAATTCCTCTACCGGTTTCCCGCCGATCAGATGCTCCTGGATGATTCGCTCCAACACTTCGGGCGTCGCGGAGTGATACCACACGCCGTCGGGATAAACCACGGCGATCGGGCCATGCTCGCAAATCCGCAGACAATTCGCCTTGGTACGATACACACACTTTTCGCCCTCCAGCAGTCCTACTTCGGCGAGGCGCTTCTTCAGAAATTCCCAAGAGACGTTCGTTACTTCGCGCGGCGCGCACTTCGGCGTGGTTTGATCCGCACAAAGGAAGATGTGCCGCGTAAGCGAGCCGATTCCCAGGCTCCGCGCCTTGTTCTGCAGAGTTTCGAGACTGGATTCCGAAGTTTCCGCCACACCCGTTTTTAGCACACTGGCAAGTGGTTGAAATCCAGGTGGCACAGGCTTTAGACCTTGCTGAAAAACTCCTCCGAATCGATGGCCGCCGATGAACGCAGATAAACGCAGATTAGAAACAAATGTTTTTTATCGGCGTTCATCGGCGTTCATCGGCGGCCAATGTAGTTTTTCAATCGTCTCTAGCCTGTGCATGCTCCAGGCTCAGCGTGAGCCTTCTTCAGCACCCGTGGTCAGGCGGCGTCCTGCACCCGATCCTTCCACAGCCCGCCACGGCCGGTCCAGTAACGAACCGCCGAGTCCACGGTGGCGTACATGTAGAACAACGCGATGAAAGGCAGCAGCAATGCCCAGGCCCACGATCGTTCGTAGAAACGCAAAGTGGGAATGTAGGAGACGATCATCAATATCCACGCAGTCAGCCCCAATCCCACTGCCAGGCGGTCGCCGGTCAGCGCCAGCAGCGCGGGCGCGAGGTAAATCACCGCCAATCCGATGATCGTTCCGGCCAGCAACAGCGCCGAATGCCGAAGTTGCGTAAACGCCGTGCGCGAAATCATCCGCCGGATTTCCGCGAAGGTGGTGTAGTCGCGAATACTGCGCGCGCTGTGCGTCAGCCCCAGCCAAATACCGCCACCGGGCTTGATCGCGCGGGCGAGCGCGCAATCGTCGATCAACTCCCCACGAATCGCTGCAATGCCGCCAATGCGCGCCAGAGCCGCCGGCCGGATCAACATGCACCCGCCCGCGGCGCCAGCAGTCTGGCGATCGCGCCTGGCGATCCACGATGGCGGATAGAGCTTGAAAAAGAAGAACACGAACGCGGGAATGAGCGCGCGCTCGGCCAGCGTCCGGCATTGAAGCTGCACCATATAGGACACCAGATCGAACGAGCCCGCTTCCGCGCGAGCTACCAGCCCGGCGAGATTGCCCGGCGCATGCACGATATCGGCATCGGTCAGCAGAACGTAATCCGGCTTCATCGCCTCCACACGCTTCAGGCCTTCGGAGACGGCCCACAGCTTGCCGGTCCACCCCGCAGGCAGCGGACCAGCTTGCACCACAGTGAGCCGCTCGCTCACGCCCGCTGCTGCCACGGTTGCATCGATGCTGTGATCGTCCACCAGGAACACATGGATGTTCCCCGGATAGTCCTGGTTGAGCAGCGATGCCACCGCTTGCCCCACCACCGCCTCTTCATTCCGCGCGGGAATCACCACCGCGACGGATTTCCGGGCCGCGCGCGACACGGGTGCAGGCGACTCGCGCATCAACCAAAAGCCTCCACGCGCGGCAAGCAGATAGATCCAAATGCACAGCGACACACCGCCGATTAGCTCAAAGAGAATCACCGATACATAATGGTGACATAGTGTCTGGCTTCCTCCGCGATCTTCTCCACAGCCTGCGCCTCATCCGCAAGTCCCCGCTGTTCTCGCTCTACATCATCGCCCCGCTGGCGCTCGGCATCGGACTGAACGGCGCAATCTTCCTGCTGCTCGACGCCCTTCTGCTGCGCCCGCTGCCGGTGAAGAATCCGGAGAATCTGGTGCGCCTGGTGGAAATCGTTCAGGTGCTGGGCCCGCGCAGCTACTACACGTACGACGCATTGGAAGCGCTCCAACAGCGATCCACCAGCTTCTCGGAAATCCTTGGCTATGCCGATGCCAACGCCGCTGTCCGCGATGCGAGCGGCGCAAGCCGGGTTCGCGTTCAAGTAGTCACCGGCAATTACTTCACGTCGCTGGGCGTGCAGCCGCTTTATGGCCGCGTCCTGACTCCCTCGGATGCACAGGCAGCAACCGCTTCGCCGCCCGTCGTCTTGAGCTACCCCTACTGGCGCCGCGAATTTCGCGCCGACCCGGACATCGCCGGCAAAACGCTCACCCTGGCCGACCGTCCGTTCACCATCGTCGGCGTGATGCCCCGCGCCTTCAACGGCGTCGAAGTGGAAACAACGCCCGATGTTCGCGTTTCCTTGTCCGCGGCCGGCGTGCTGGAGTACAGCTCCGACGCCGCCTACTATCGCAAGTTGGAGTACGGCATCGTAGCGCGGCTGCGGCCCGGAGTCTCCATCGAAAAGGCTCGTATCGAGAGCCTCAACATCGTGTCCGCCGCCATGAAACTGGATGAGTCAAGATCCATCCGCGACGAGCGCCTGGAAGTACAGCCCATCGCCAACGGTGTCTCCCTGATGCGCCCGCGATTCCAAACTGCGCTGATTCTGCTGATGAGCGGGGTCGGCCTCTTGCTTTTGATGATTTGTGCTAACGTCGGCGGGCTGTTGCTGGCACGCGCCTCGGCACGCCGCGGGGAGACCGCCGTCCGTCTGGCCATCGGCGCGACCCCGGGACGCCTGCTTCGCCAATGGCTGACCGAGGCGCTGGTGCTCACGATAATCGGTGGCGCAGCCGGGCTCTGGATCGCCGTCACCGCAGCGCCACTCTTCCTGCGCGCCGTTCCCGCTCTGCGCGATTTCAGCGCCACGGCGATGACGCTCGCGCTGGACCTCCGCCCCGATATGCGTCTGGTTGCCTTCGCGGCGCTGCTGTGCGCAGTGTGTGCGCTCTGCGCGGGACTTCCGGCGGCGCTCCAGTCAAGACGCGCCAATCTACACGAGTCGCTCAAGTCCGCACGTGCCACCGCCCGCCAACCGCTGCGTTGGACACTTGTCGCGATTCAAGCTGGCCTGTGCACGTTTCTCCTGGCGGGTGCCGGACTCTTGATCTCCACCTTCCGCCACCTGCAGTCGCTCGATCCCGGCTTCGACGGGCAGCACGTCGTCACGTTCTCGCTCGACGCGACCATGGCGCATTACACGCCCCGCCAGGCGGACGATCTGAAACAACGCCTCACCGCGGCTGTCCGCGAGTTGCCGGGCGTCGAAGCGGCGGCGACAGCCACCCTTGGCTTGATGCGCGGCACCGGGATGAAAACCACTGCCGCTCCGGAAGGCGTCACCCCGCCGCGAAGCGACTTCATGAACACCAGCTTGAATTTTGTTTCTCCCGAATACTTCGAGACCATGGGCATTCCATTTCTCGCCGGGCGCAATTTCCGCGCCGCCGAACCGGAATCGAAGCCGCGCCCGGTGATCGTGAACCGCGCATTCGTCCGCAGGTTTTTCCCCAACACCGATGCCATCGGGCAGAAATTTGGGACGGGAGTGATGAAGATCGCCACCGGCGACAACGTCGTCATCGGAATCGTCGGCGACGCGAAATATCGCTCTCTACGCGAGCCTGTTCCACCCACCGTCTACCAGCTCCGCCTCGCCGATCCGCGCTGGGTCGATTCCTTCATCCTCCATGTCCGTACCAAAAACCGCCCGGAGGGAATCATCGAAGCAGTGCGAAAAACGCTCTATGCCATCGACCCGCGCTTGCCGTTCTATGAAACCCACACGCTGGCCGAAGAAGTGAATTCCACGCTGTGGGCCGAGCGTTTGCTGGCCTGGCTATCGGCGGTCTTCTCGGCAGCCGCCGCGGTGCTGGCGACGTTGGGAGTCTACGCCACCCTGGCCTACGCGATTGCGCAAACCCGCCGCGAAATCGGCATTCGCGTCGCGATTGGCGCGCGCCCCGCCGATCTGCTTCGTCTGCTCTCGGCACGCCCGCTCCGCTTTGCCGCGCTCGGAGTAGCGTTGGGAATCGCCGGATTCTACGCAGCCACACCCGCCTTTCGCAGCGTTCTCTACGAAGTCTCGCCCGCGGATTCCGCCGCCATGTTTTCCTCCGCGGCCACCGTGATGTGCATCGCCGTCGCCGCGACGCTGGCCGCCATCCGCGCCGCGATTCGAGTAGACCCCGCCACCGTCCTCCGCGAGGAATAAGAAGCTTGTGCAACCGTTTCCATTAACTTGTCCGTAAGTGGTAGCACAAGCTTTAGCCCAATGTCGTTAAGTTTTCCGCGCGCCCGCGCAAGCTATCGTCGAGATTGTAGCGCACGCACTCATGCGTGCCGCGTCGGCACTCGTGCCGACGCTCGGTGGATTGCTTTTGTCGCATCTGATATTTCAGTGACCAACACTAGCACTGTGAAATGTTTGATTGCCGAGCCGGCCGGAAAACTTAACGGCATTGGGCTTTAGCCTGTGCCGGCAGCGATACAATCGCGGTATGCAGCAGACCGCCTGGAACGATGCGGCGGCTTACGAGAGCTACGTCGGCCAATGGAGCCGCATCATCGCGCCGATGTTCGTCCAGTGGCTTTCGCCGCCGCCCAACCTAAAGTGGCTGGACGTAGCCTGCGGCACGGGCGCTCTCACCTCGGCAATTCTCAATTCTGCCCACCCCGCCGCCATCGACGCCATCGACCGCTCCCCGGCCTACTTGAACTACGCCCGCGAACACGTACCCGATCCCCGCGCGCACTTCCAACTGGGAACCGCCGACGAGTTGCCCTATCCCGCCTCCTCCTTCGACCTCGCCGTGTCCGGTCTGATTCTCAATTTCATCGACGCCGACCGCGCCCTCGCCGAGCAATGCCGCGTGGCGAAGCCCAGCGCCACGATCGCCGCTTACATCTGGGACTACGCCGGAGCATACGACTACGCCCGGTTTTTCTGGGACGCCGCAGCAGCGGTAGATCCTGCCGCCACCGAATACGATCCGAAGCGCCGTTTCGTGCTTCACCACGCCGACGGACTCCGGCAACTCTTCACCAATCACGCTTTGGCTGATGTCGACACGACTTTTCTGGACGCCCAAGCTTCCTTCCCCAATTTCGACTCATACTGGCAAGCGCTCGACGCACGCCAAGGTTCCATGGCCGAATACTTGTCCGCGATTGGCGAGGAAACGCGCGCCGCCATCCGCCGGAACCTCGCGGCGCAAGTGCAACGTGAAGAGAATGCTCCGGTCCGCCTGCGTCTCCGAGCCATCGCCGTTAAAGGCCGCATGTGCTAGAGTGTCGAAGTATGCGGAAACTAGCGCTCGTTGTTCTCGCCATATTCTCCTTTCTCAGCGCCGGTTGCGACGTGAAGTTGCAGCCCGCCCTGCAGGGGGAATGGGCGAACGTCCACAACGACAAGGACAAGGTCAGCAAAGACGCCCGGCCTCATGAGGAGAAGCCGGAAGCCAAGTAGTGCGCGTCGCCGAGTACACTTGCTATCGCGCAGCCGGACCCATTCACATCGATGGCAAACTCGATGAGCCTTCCTGGCAACTCGCACCGCGATCT
>DASQGY010000351.1:0-3486 GCA_035632375.1 Bryobacteraceae bacterium
ATGCGGTTCAAGAAGTCGACGCGACTTTGCCGATCGTAGAAATGCGCACCATGCAAGAGCAATTGGTGCTGGAGCTCATGACCGATCGCCTGGTCGCGAGCCTGGCTACGGTCTTCGGACTCCTGGCCACGGCACTCGCCGCAGTCGGATTGTACGGTGTGATGGCCTTCAGCGTCACGCGAAGGACGCGGGAAATCGGTCTGCGCATGGCGCTCGGCGCACACAGCAGCAACGTTTCCTGGCTGGTGATCAAGGAAGTGATGCTCCTGGTCGCAACCGGCGTGGCGATGGCGTTGCCCGCCGCCTGGGCGCTCACCCGCTTCGTCCAATCCCAGCTCTACAACATCAAGCCGAACGATCCGCTGACGATCGCCGCCGCGACACTCCTGCTCGCGTCGGTGGCCGCGGTTGCCGGATACATCCCCGCGCGGCGCGCCACTCGCGTCGATCCAATCCAGGCGTTGAGGCACGAATAAATAGCTACCAATTCGACGGCAGCGTGAACCTCACTCTACTCACCGGCCGCTCCGGCTTCTGGCGCGCGAGCAGGAAGAAACGCTGATCGGAAGCAACAACCAACTCATGCGTCGCTGCGCCTTCCAACGCCGGGCGGAATCTTGCGGGAAGATAGAAGTCCGCCTCCGGATGTGCGGCGACGATCTTCGCTACATCGGCGTCGGAATCGGCAACCACCGAGGTCGCGATCGGTTCACTCGAATCAAGCCCCCACTCTCGCAGCCGATCGCGAAACTGCGGTTCCCAACGGCCGATTTCTTCGAACTGCTGCGCCGTTACCGTGATGCCGAGGTAAACATATTGCGGGGCCAGGCGCTGGACGCCGCCGCTGGGATCGATCCAGACATAATGGATCTCGGGCAACGGAAGCGTCGCGCTGTACAACTCGTCGTCCGCCTCCACCAATACCAGCGGATTTGGCCTCCCCCGATCCGCATAAGCTCGCAACAAAGATGTGGCGGGCATCGGCGGCGCCGCGCCAAAGGAAAGTCCCCATACTTGAGATCCCGCAAAAGCCTTGACGGCGAATACAACACACAAAACTCCGGCCAACCATGTTTGCCTCGATCCTGAGGCCAACGGCCCGAAGCCGGCAGCCAGCAAACAGAGTGGCGGCAGCAGGAAGAGTACCCATCGAAAATTCCCTCGCGCCTGAAAGGAAGAAAGCGACAGGCAGACCACCAGCAGCCACGCCGACAGTAAGACCGGCAGCACGGCATCTCTACGGCGCAGTGCGAGTATCAATGCCGGTACGGCAATCAGCGCCAGGATCGACAGGACCGGATCTACCAGGAACAATCGCTTCGCGTAAAACACCAACGGGATCTCGCTGGTGAGTTGAAACGGAGGATGCGTTCCATAGCCGAGCATCTGCGTCTGCACGTAGTCGGCCCAGAACCACTGCCGGTGTACAAGATGTTGATACAGATGCCAGGGCGCTGCGAGAAGCCCGGTCAGCAAACAGGTTTGCACCACGCGTATCCAGCCCGGCCGATTTTCACGGCGAATCAGCACGGTGAAAAGCAGCAGCACTAAAATCGGCAGCGCGCCGCCGATGCTCTTGGTCATGATCGCCGCGGCGGTCGCGATGGCAAAGCCCACCATGCTGCTTCGCTTCTCCAATCGCGAATCGCGAGCCACGAAGTAGAGCGCCGCCGCGATAAATACCGTCACCAGCATGTCGGTGTAGTAGATGCGCGAGAAGATTTGCCACATCGGATCGGAGAGCAGCAGCAGCGCCACAACGACGCCAGCCCAAGCCGAGCCGCTGCGCCGTCCCCAGTCATAAAGCAGCAACACACCCAGCGCGCCGGTAATCAGGATCGGCAAGCGTAGCGCAATCAGAGAAATTCCCAGCAGCTTCATGGAAGTCGCCGAAAGCCAAAATTGAAGCGGGGGCTTGAAAAGATAGATGCGGCCCAGAAATTTCGGCGTCATCCAATCCCCGCGCAATGTCATGGCGATCGCGCTATTGGCGAAGAGCGATTCATCCTGGGATCGAAACCCGCCCACCGGATCGGAGACCGTTTCCGCGATTTTCGCTCGATCCAGGCCGATCCCAAGAACAACAAGTGCCGCGGCAAGGATCAGGAGACGGCCAAGCATGAGGTTCAGTGTGGCACACAGCACGCGGGAAATGGTACGGTACGGTTTGTGGAACTTCGCGGCGCGTAGTTCCGTCTTCCTACCTTATGAGCTGGCGCGATCAATTTGCAAAGCCCACCGGTGCGATGGGTTGGGTAGCTGGAAAACTGATGGCCATGAAAAATGGCGACCGTAGCCTGTGGGTTTTCTCCCTGCTCGACCTGAAACCCGCACACCGCGTGCTGGAGATCGGCTTCGGATCTGGAACGGACATCGAGCGCGCGAGCGCCACAGCGGCCTTCGTCGCCGGAGTGGATCACTCAGACGTGATGTTGAGCCAGGCAGCGAAGCGCAATGCAGCCGCCATCAAGGCGGGCAAGGTGGAGTTACAGCTCGGCACAGCGGCTAAGCTTCCTTACCCGGACGCACATTTCGACAAAGTCTTCGCCATCAACTCCGCGCAGTTTTGGAAGGACTCCGCCAAGACGATGGTCGAAGTCGGACGCGTGCTGAAGCCCGGCGGTTGGGTGCTTCTGGCCGTTCAGCCGCGCAGCAAGAACGCCACCGAGGAAACCACCAAGCAAGCCGGGATCGGACTCTCCAAGTCCCTTACTGCCGCAGGCTTCGAAGAAGTACACATGGAAATGCACGACACCCGCCCCGTGCCCACCGTGTGCGTCCTCGGCCGCAAGTAATCCGCAAAGCTCTGATAGACTGTCAGAGCTGATGACGGTCTTTTTCTCCATCCTGCTGTGCGTGGCTTTGGTCATGACCGCTGCGGTCGGCGGCATGGTCTCCGATTTCCACAAGAGCGACGCGGCCGGCCGAGGCATGACGCAAGCCTTCGCGATGTTCGCGGCCATTCTCCTCTGGCTTGCGCTGGGCGGCCTGGTGGTGCTGTGCGCGGTGCGCGGTGGTTTCCAGGGCTTGGCGGCGATCGTGGCTCTGCTCTTATATATTGGCGCGGCCGCCGGGCATTTCGTCGCGCTGACCACGCTGGAACATTTGGAATCGGGCGACCGCTTCGAATCCTTGTTGCGCCTCGTCGCTGTCGCTGCCCCGTTTCTGGTTATCGCTTGTTGCGCCTGGAATTTCTTCCCGGGCCTGCGGTCCTTGGCCCCTGCTGGTTTCGTAAACGGCGCGGCCGCTCTGGCGATCGCCTTGTTGGCCGCGACTCCCTGGATAGTGAAGGGCCCCAGCGACTCCATGACCACCGCTCGGAATCAAGAGCGTCAAAAAGCCTTCAACGATAAACGCGCGCGCGAAGAAGCGCTCATCGTCACCATCAACAATCTGCCTCTCGACACTCCCATGGCCCAGTTCGTGCCCTACACCGATGTTCCCCTTCAAGAAGGGAGCGACTCCCGCCAAGCCGCCATCGCCCGC
>DASQGY010000352.1:0-29038 GCA_035632375.1 Bryobacteraceae bacterium
CAGAGTGCGCTGGACCCTTGTTCTCCGCGCGCTGAAACTCTTCTACATGTCATTGGGATCGTTCGCCGCGGCTGCGCTGATCTCGCTCTTTGGGTCCGTGTCTGCGGCTTCCGGCTTCCACACCTCGTTCAATTTCATGGCACTCCTCGGGCTCCTTTCCGGCACGGTCGGCATCGTCGGGCTTGTTTCCGGCTGCACGATAATGATGCGGGAAACACGCCTAGCTATACAGAATCTCGAAGAAGAAGCAGAGCTAACGGCTTTGGCCGTCGAGAAAACTTGATGGCGGTACCCTCCAAGACAGAACCTCCCGAGTTCCTGTTGGACGCCATCCGTGAAGGCGCGGAATTCACGCTTTACCGCGCCCGAGAGCACGGCAACCCATCGCCCATCTGAGTCGAAACGGTATTCAACCGGATGGGCCGGCGAGTGAGACTGAGTCTTTGATCATCAAGAAGCACAGAAACAAAATGGTTTGAGAGATTAAGTACACAAAGGAGAACATCATGCAAACAATTCGAGACAACTATTTGACTGCTTACCGCAACCTGAAGCTGACCCGGGACGCCGAAGGCGTGCTGGTCGTCCAATTCCAACTCGCAGAAAGATTCGAAAACCCGGGCTAGCCCTTCATTAACTGGCCTAGACTAACAAGTAACGATTGTGCCGATCTCACCTGACCACCGAGCGTCGAGTATCTGGGATCCCCTAAAGATCTCCACTTTCCGCAATCTGCTGATCGCAGACATCGCTTCTGATGTCGGTACGTTCATGCAGACGGTGGGCGCGGCCTGGTTGATGGTATCGCTCAACGCCGGGCCAATGTACGTTGCCCTTACGCAGACCGCATCCGCCCTTCCGTTCTTCGTGCTCGCACTACCGGCCGGGGCGATCGGCGATATCGTGGATCGCCGCAAGCTGATCTTGTTCACCGAAGCATGGATGTTCGTGGTCGCGCTTGTGCTGGCCGGTATGACTCTCGGTGGATTCATGTCTCCGGTAATGCTCTTGGTTTTGACGTTTGCTTTGTCGGCCGGCGATGCATTCGAGAGCCCTGCATGGCGCGCCGTGTTGCCCGAGTTGGTTCCTAAGAAAGATCTTGCCACGGCATCGGCGCTCAACGGCATCGAATTTAATTTTGCGCGCGCTATTGGGCCGGGGCTGGCCGGCATCCTCATTGCGGCGTCCGGGGTTGGCACCGCATTTCTCGTCAACGCCGCATCCTTCCTCGGCGTCATGGTTGTCATCGCACGCTGGAAGCGGGCTGTCCGCAAACCGACAACGCCCCTCGAGACGCTGACCGGGGCTACGATCGCAGGAGTGCGATACGTCCGCTACTCGCCGGCAATTCGCGCGCTCATCTTCCGCTCCGGCTCTGTGATGCTCTTTGCCAGCGGGTTTCTGGCCTTGCTCCCTTCAGTCGCGCACAGCGTGAAAGACAGCCCTGTTGTCTATGGATCGCTGCTGGGATGCTTCGGCCTGGGCGCAGTGCTCGGCGCTGTGCTGTTGCAGCCAGTGCGGGCGCGGTTATCGATTGAAACGGTGGTCTCAGGGGGGATTGTGATCTTCGGTTTGACCACCATAGCGGCGGGAAGCTTGCGCGGTTTGCCAACGCTGAGCATGGTCATGCTGATGGGAGGCGCGGCGTGGATCGTGTTCATCTCAGTGTTCAATGTGCTGATCCTGAACCTCACGCCCGACTGGGTACGTGCCCGCGTGCTGGCCGTCTCCATGCTGGTTTTTCAAGGAGCGGTTGCCGCCGGCAGCGCCGCGTGGGGCGCTTTGGCGGGACGGGTCGGTATTCACGACGCGCTGGTGTGGGCCGGTGTGGGTACGATTGCGACAGCTATTCTGGGAGTGTTTCTGCAGCTCCCAAACTTAAACATCGATGTCACGCCATGGAACCATTGGCCTATGCCCAGGATCGTCAACATCGACGTAGCGAATCCAGACGACGCCGGTCCGATCCTTGTCACTGTTGAGTATGACGTGATTCCAGGACAGACGTTAGAGTTTCTCGACGCGATGCACAAATATGGACGCATTAGACGCCGCGACGGTGCGTCGCGTTGGGGCGTCTTTCGAGACCTAGAAACTGAAAATCGCTACCTCGAAAGCTTCATAGTGCATTCCTGGGCGGAACACCTGCGTCAGCATGAGCGCATTACGCAGGCGGACCGTGAGCTAGAAGGACGATTGCAAAGCTACACGCGCAGCCAGCCGAGGGTCCGGCATCTTGTCTCCGCGACACGAACCTAAGATTTAGCGGGTTGCCGACAATTGTCGGCTCGGCCCAGTCTTCACCCAATCCTACCTGTGCGAAGCTCAGTCGTTCCGCTACGCTGGGGTGGGTTGAATGTGAAGACCGCAAGCAGGTTGCGGTAAAGGAGAAGCCAATGAACACCATCGATTCCGAGAACATCGCAAAGCCGGCAAAGCTGCCCGCTCGCCCAAACGCGCCCGTTTCGAGCGAACGCTGGCTTGGGGGAAATCAAGTGACGTAAGTGACGTCACGGACCCGTCACATCACAAAGATCACCGCTTAAGTCTTAAGAACTAGCCCTAGGTCGTCCGAGATTGCCAAAACCACTGGTTATTGTCACCACTGTTGCGATCGACTCGTCACTCTCGACGCACGGTGTCGGTCGGGAAGGACGTTCACCCGAATGGCTGCAAAAACCTCTCCGCTAGGTTTTGGCAAGGCTACGACGTCGCAGATGGACTATGACAGGCCCTTCGCACGCTGGCGATGCTGACGCCAGCACGTTGTGCGATTTTGCGCCACGACAATCCCTGCACTCGCAACTTGACTACATCGTCCCGAGCGAACACTGCTCTAGGCCGACCGATTGGCTTGCCGCTCTTCGTCCCTCGCAACCGGGCTCGATCCAACCCAGCACGTACCCGCTCAGATATCCGTACTCTCTCTTGTTTGGCGATGGTTCCAAGGATTGCGATAACAGCATCTTTGAAGATGCCGCAGGAGTCAAGGTAGGGTTCGGTGAATGATCGATAGCCGACGCCGTAGTTGCTGAGCATGTTCAAATACTGGAGCGTCTCCAATGCACCCTCACGGGTGAAGCGGTCCAATGCCCAGAAGACGACGACATCGAAGCGATGCTGGGCCGCGTCAACTCGCATCGCCTGGAATTGAGCGCGGTCGGCTTTGCTGCCGGACTCGTGGTCTTCGTACTCGCGCACGATTGTCCACCCTTGGGTCTTACAAAACTCTCGAAGCTGGCAGACCTGATTAGTGGTCTCCTCGCGTTTGTCTTTGGTGGAGACGCGGGTATAGAGCGCGGCTCTCATGCTGCGCCTCGCTTGTCGTGTCGGTCAGGTAACGGCGTTGAAACGAGTACGAGCAGAATCAGACACCTCCCTGAGGTGTATCGAGGCTGCTCCACTACCATTCCTGAGGAGATAAACCACTGTTCGATTCATCTTGTGTTGAGGCAAATTCCGGCAAGCCTGATTTTGGAATTGGAACAAACTGAAGGTTTGGAGTGGATGTAACTTATTGAAAACGTGGTGGCCAGGGACGGAATCGAACCGCCGACGCCAGCCTTTTCAGGGCTGCGCTCTACCGACTGAGCTACCTGGCCGCTTCGCGAATCTTATTCTAACAAACGAACCCAGCCCGCCGCATTCCGCGCGCCGTCTCCGACCCCCGATTCCTGCTAAAGCATTGGAAAAAAAGTGCCGATAGTTGCCTAGATGATCGCGGAAGATGTCGCGCTCGGCAAAGATGTTGTCATCCATCAGCCCACCCTGGTCAACTTGTACGGCTGTTACATCGGTGACCGCACCAAGATCGGCGCATTTGTCGAGATCCAGCGCGATGCAACTATCGGGCGGGACTGCAAAATCTCCAGCCACTCCTTCGTCTGCTCGGGCGTGACCATCGAGGACGGAGTTTTCGTCGGCCACGGTGTGATGTTCATAAATGACCAGTACCCCTCGGCCGTGAACGCGGATGGATCGCTCCAAACCGCGGATGACTGGACCATGCTCGAAACACGGATCAAGAAGACCGCTTCGCTCGGCTCAAATGCCACCATTCTGGGGGGTGTGACCGTGGGCGAGGGCGCACTCATCGGAGCCGGTGCCGTGGTCACGCGCGATGTTCCCGACTACGCCATTGCCGCCGGTGTACCCGCGCGAGTGATCGGCGATGTGCGCGATACCCGGCGCGAACGAGTGACCAATCCAACTGCGGTGGAGGCCCTATGATTCGTGTCGGCGTCATCGGTTTCGGCTACTGGGGCCCAAACCTGGTTCGCAACTTCACCGAAGCCAAAGGCTCCGAAGTCGCCGCCGTTAGCGACTTGCGCCCCGAACGATTGGCGCTCGCCGCAACGCGATATCGGGGCATCGAGACCACTGACGACGCGCGCGCACTGATCCACAACCCGAGCATCGATGCCGTGGTGATCGCCACGCCGGTTTCCGCGCACTATCCGCTGGCGCTCGAAGCGCTGCAAGCCGGCAAGCATGTGTTGGTGGAAAAGCCGCTCACATCGACCACCGAGCAAGCGCTCCGGCTCATCGACGAGGCTGCACGGCGTCGCTTGACCCTGATGGTGGACCACACGTTCGTCTACACCGGCGCGGTGCGCAAGATCCGCGAGCAAGTCGCCAGCGGAGCGCTCGGCAACATCTATTACTACGACTCTGTGCGCGTCAACCTGGGCTTGTTCCAGCACGATGTCAACGTGCTCTGGGACTTGGCCGCGCACGACTTGTCCATCATGGACTACGTCCTTCCGTACCAGCCGAGCGCCGTGTCGGCAACAGGCATCAGCCACGTACCAAACGAACCGGAGAACGTCGCCTACTTGACCCTGTTTTTCGACGCCAACATCCTGGCCCACATCCATGTCAACTGGCTCGCGCCGGTAAAGGTGCGGCGAACGCTAATCGGCGGCACTCGCAAGATGATCGTCTACGACGACATCGAGCCCAGCGAAAAAATCAAGATCTACGACAAGGGCATCACCGTCAGCAACACGCCGGAGCATGTACATGAAATGATGATCAGCTACCGCACCGGCGATATGTACGCACCGCAATTGCAGACCGCCGAAGCGCTACAAACCGAAGCCAATCACTTTCTCCGCTGCATCGCCGGGGAAGAGACGCCAGTTTCCGGCGGCCAGGCCGGGCTGCAGGTCGTGAGCCTGCTCGAAGCGGCGAGCCACTCCATGAAGCAACGGGGCCGTCCGGTGGAAATCAAGTCGATTGTGGCGGCCGCATGATTCCTTTCCTCGATCTTCGCGCCCAATACCACAGCATCAAGACCGAGATCGACGCCGCTGTGCTGAATGTTCTCGAAAGCGCGCAGTACGTTCTGGGGGAGCAGGTTGCGGGATTCGAACGGGAATTCGCCGCCTATTGCGGAGCGGCGCACGGCATCGCGGTGAACAGTGGAACCAGCGCGCTGCACTTGGCTTTTCTCGCTGCTGGCATTGGCCCTGAGCACGAAGTGATCACCGTTCCATTCACCTTCGTGGCCACCGCCGCGGCCATTCGATACACCGGCGCGCGGCCGGTCTTCGTAGACATCGATCCTAAGAGCTACACCATGGATCCGGCGCAAATCGAGCGAGCCATCACTCCGCGAACCCGTGCCATCGTGCCCGTTCATCTCTACGGCCAGCCCGCCGACATGGCTCCGATTCTGGACATCGCGCGCCGGCACAACCTGCTGGTGATCGAAGACGCCGCCCAGGCCCATGGCGCCGAATATCGGAACAAGCGCGTGGGCAGCCTCGGCGATATGGGCTGCTTCAGTTTCTATCCCGGCAAGAACCTGGGCGCCTACGGTGAAGGCGGCATGATTGTCACCAGTAACCCGGACTTCGCCCAGCGCATGCGTATGCAACGCGATTGGGGCGCGGAGAAGAAGTACGAACACGTGCTGGAGGGTTTCAACTACCGCATGGAAGCTTTCCAGGGCGCGATCCTGCGCGTGAAATTGCGCCATCTCGACCGCTGGACCGACCAGCGGCGCGCTCATGCCGCCCGTTACTCCGGCGAGCTCTCGCAAATCGGCGTAGACGCACCACTCGAAGTCTGCTACGCCCGCCACGTTTATCATGTCTATGCCATCGAAACCTTGCACCGCGAACACCTACAGAAGCATCTCGCGACGCTCAACATCCAAACTGGGATTCATTACCCATATCCGGTCCATCTGACGCCCGCCCACGCCGATCTCGGCTACAAGCGCGGCGATTTCCCGGTGGCCGAGCAGGTCGCTACGCGCGTACTCTCACTGCCGATGTACCCGGAGATGGACGCGGAAGCTCCAGCAAGGGTCGCGGCCGCGATCAGCCATTTACCAGGATTCCGCAAGCGGCCGAAGGTGGTTCAGGAGATTCACCAATGGTCCTCTCGGTAGTCCTGCCTGCCTACAACGAGCAAGGCTCCATCGAAGAGGTGATTCTCGATCACGAACGCGTGCTCCGCGCTCTCGGCAATCAACTCGAAGATTGGGAAATCGTTTGCCTGGACGACGCGAGTCAGGACCAGACGCTGGCTATTTTGAATCGCCTGGCGCCGGGCATCCCCAAGCTGCGGGTGCTTCGTCACGAGCGGAACCAAGGCATTTTTCAATCGTTTCACGACCTGTTCGCCGCCGCGCGCGGCACGCACGTGTATCTCACCGCGTCCGACGGTCAGTGGCCGGCGGAGAATCTCTCGAAGATGCTCCCCGCGCTGAAAAACGGAGCCGACCTGGTGGTGGGCGTGCGGCCAAACCGGAACGAAGTGTACAGCGCCAGCCGCCGCGTGGTTTCGTTCCTGTTCAATCTGCTGCCCCGCCTGCTGTTTGGAGTGCAAACATCCGACGCCGGCAGCATCAAGCTGGGCCTGCGCCAGATCTTCACCCTGGACTTAATCTCCCGCAGCCCCTTCGTTGAAGCGGAACGAATCATTCAAGCCCGCCGCCGCGGCCACCGCGTCGAGTTTGTCCCCATCGAATTCCTCCGCCGCGCGGCCGGCAAAGAAGGCGGCGCAAGCTGGCGCAACATCCGGGGATCCGTCCGGGACTGCTTCCGCTGCTTCGGCGCATATTCCCTGTGGCGCACGCCGACGCGAGTGCCGCGCTCCCACTAGCCGTGTGGGGCAGGATGGAATCCTGCGGCGGGTTGCATACCCGCCTGGACGGGCCTCGGACAAGTGCGGAGCCGGCTTACCAAGCTGGCGCAGGATTCCATCCTGCCCCACATCAGTCCTTAACGAACAGCACAGCGTCTTTATCCTGATCCAGGATGTGCCACTCCGGACTCGCTCGCAACAACGACACCAGCGCCAGATCCGGCGGGCACAGCACCATGTCGAACGAGTACTGCTGGAACAACTCCCGCCACTTCGGCCGGCCATCAATGATAGCCAGATAAGCCTTACCGATCTCCTCGCCGTAATAATCGCTCCGCCCGTCGATGAACACCCTCTGCCGCGGATAGTTCAGATAGATCAAATAATCGGCCCACTGGTCCGGAGCAAACACCCGTGCGGCCGCCAGTTCGCCGGCATGCCGATGCATGAGCGCCAACGGAAACATCTCCTTCGAAAAATCGCCCGGCCAGCGATTCGCAGGAGTGAACAAGAAGATCCCCACCACAAACAGCGCCGCCCATACGCCGATCGGCCGGAACTTCGCGCTGGTTTGCGCGGCGATATCATCCAACACGCCAATAGTCGATTTTCGGGAGCGCCCACTCGCCACCAATTGCCACAACCGCGTCACCTCCAGCGCCACCAACGGCACTACAACAACGACGAACAGCGGTATGTTCCGCGCCGACGTCAACGACCAATACGCAAAGAACAAAATCCAAATCGCCTCAGTCACCTGCTTCCGGCTCAATAGCGGGTAGACCGCCGCCAGCCCGAGAAACAACAGCGCCATGAAGAACAGCGTCGCCTCGCCATTGAACGAAGGCGACTGATACTCGCTGATGTGCGTCTTGAACCACGATGTCCGCAGCAACTCAATAATGTGCAAGTGCAGTTTGATCCCCTGTGGATTCACCAGTGACGCCGCGCCGCATCCCACGCCCACCCAAAAATATCGCAGCGCCATCTTGCGCTTCTCGCCCGCCACCGGCCGGTCAAGAAACATCTCCGCGATGCTCCCCAGCACCACAATCCCCAACACCGGAAACAAAATCACAAATCCGCCGTGCATGTTGGCCCACAGCGCGGTCATGGGAACCAACAGCCACACCCAGCGCGTTGCCCGCTGTCGATCCTCCGCGATCAACGCCATCGCCAAAGTCAAAAACAGCAGCGTGAACACGTGCGGCCGCGTATGAAAATGAATCGAAGCAGCGTTCGTTCCCGCCAGCACCAGCGCCATGGCCAGCAGACTGTTCCCCCCGCGCTTCACGATCTGTCGCAATAGCACCGTGTTGTAGAGCGCGAGGATTACACCGGTCAACAACACCAGCGCCTTCAACCCCGCCGCGCGAACCAGCAGCGCATAGATCGCGCCGGTCAGCCACTCGTGCGCGAACCAGACACCGCCCGGTTTTGAAAATGAGAACGGATCGTGAGTCGGCACCGCTCCCGTATCAAGGATAAGGTCGCCGACCCGCAAGTGCACGCCAGTGTCGCCGTCGCGCAGCAGCGCCTGCCACCCGCCGTCGGCCGCCATGAACATCCAGGCGATGGCGCACAGGAAGAAGAAATCGGTGAGCGATGGCAGCAAGGCGAGCCGCCATGGCCGGGCCACCACGATCCCATCCATCGATATCGAAGCAGGCGTGGCCATACACTAATCCCTGCTCAGCTATCGACTGGTTCGGAAAGGCTCTTTAGTGGGCCGCAGGCGCTAAAGCCGCCAACTTCGCCCCCGTCTCCCGCTCCACATCCGCGTGCAAACTATTCCCGTGCGCGTCCATGGTGACAATCGCAGCGAAATTCTTCACACGCAAGTGCCACATCGCCTCCGGAACCCCGAACTCCGGCAGCAGATGCACCCCCAGCACCTTCTCCACTGTCCGCGCATAAAACTGCGCCGCCCCGCCGATCCCGTTTAAATAAACCGCGCCCGATTTCTGCAGCGCCGCCAGAGTCTTCTTCCCCATCCCGCCCTTGCCGATCACCGCGCGCACGCCATACTTCTCGATCACCGTCGCCTGATACGGCTCCTCCCGGCTGCTCGTCGTCGGACCGGCCGCCTTCACCACCCACTCATCGCCCTCCTTCAACATCACCGGCCCGCAGTGATACAGCACCGCGCCGTGCAAATCCACCGGCGGCGGATTCTTCATCAGGTACGCATGTACGTTGTCGCGTCCGGTGTAGACCTCGCCCGAAATCAGCACCACATCGCCGACGCGCAACGCCCGCACAGCTTCTTCCGACAGCGGCGCAGTCAGCACCACTTCGCGGCCGGTCAGCGGAAAGCCCTCCGCTTGCGCCATTTTCTGAACAGCACGATCCGGATCGCGATACAGCCACTTCGTAATCGCGCCGCTCGCCGCATCCAGCCGCACGCCCAGCCGCCGGAACGCCCAGCAATCGTACGCGACCGAAACAAAATAACTCGCCGGCAGCCGATTCGCCACGCCGATCTTGCACCCGATCAGCGACACCTTGCCGCCGAATCCCATCGCACCCACGCCGATACGGTTCGACTCCTCCATGATCTCGGCCTCCAGCTTGGCCAGCTCCGCCACCGGATTCACATCGTCGAGTGTCCGAAAGAGCTGAGCCTTCGCCAGATCGTATCCATGCGCGCGATCGCTGCCGACGCACACACCCACCGCGCCCGGCGCGCATCCATGCCCTTGCGCCTGCCAAACCGCATGCAGAATGCACTTGCGCACACCTTCCAGATTCCGGTCCGCACGCCCCAGATGATCCAATTCGCAAGGCACCGAATACTGGATGTTCTTGTTCTCACAGCCGCCGCCCTTCAGGATCAGCTTCACCTCGATCTCGTCTTCTTCCCACTGCTCGAAATGAATCACCGGCGTCTCGATCCCCAGGTTATCGCCGCTATTCTTGCCGGTGAGGGAATCCACCGAGTTCGGCCGCAGCTTGCCCCGCCGCGTCGCCTCCGCCACCGCCTCGCGAATCGCCCGCTTCAAATGAAGCTGATTGACACCCACCGGCGTGTGTACCAGGAACGTCGGCATCCCGGTGTCCTGGCAGATTGGCCCTACGTCCTGCTGCGCCATGTCGATGTTGCTGGCAATGATCCCTAACGCCTGCGCCGACTGCGTCCCCGGCGTCTCCTCCTCTAACGCCAACCCCATCGCCGCGCGCACATCGGGCGGCAAATTCGTCGAGGTCTCGGTAATCAATTCAATCAAACTACTCATCAAATGATTCATTCGTTCTTCCGTTCTTCTGCTGAATCGGAGCTAAAGCAATAGGTTAGCAAGCCCACACTCTGTGGCCTTCGACGTGCACTATCACCGGCATGGAACTCTTAACCGTTATCGCAGTGATACCGGCATCATTCGGACTGGCACTGCTGCTCCAGTTCGGTTTCTTGAAGGCAGTGTTCTGGGCGCTGCACTTCCGAGGGTGACGAGGCTAATACTTTATCGTTACTTCGGCCGTCATCCCCGGACGCACGCCCTGCGCGGGACTCAGGAATTCAATCCAGGCCTGCCCGGCCTTCACTTCTCGAACCGTCCCCTGAGCAGTACTGGGAAATTCCTTGATCGCGATGTACGCCGTTTTCCCAATGCGGATCTGCGGTGCAGACTGAGCGTCCGGCGTAACCACCACCTGTAGCTTCCCCAAGTCCACTCCAAGCTCGAATAGATCCGGCATTTTCTTAGTCACCGGATCGCCTTCTTTCCCGCGCCGGGCCAGCACCACGCCATCCTCCGGCGAAATCACTTCGCCTTCCCCCGGCCCACCGGGAGCGCGCTCCATCTCCTTGGCGCCCTTCTCCGCTGCCTTCTGCGCGGCCTCCAATTCCTTGGTCAGCGAAGCCACCCGCTCCTGCGCTCTCTGGTGAGTCTCCGCCAAATTCTCCGCCTGGGTTTTCAGCGCGTTGTAATCCTGTTCCGCCTTCTCGAACACCAATCGTGGCGTCACGCCTTCGCGCATCATCATTTGCTGCCGCTCAAATTCCTTCTGCGCCCGGGCCAGCTCCAATTGAACCCGTGT
The DNA here is from genome assembly GCA_035632375.1 of Bryobacteraceae bacterium. Lineage (GTDB taxonomy): Bacteria > Acidobacteriota > Terriglobia > Bryobacterales > Bryobacteraceae > Palsa-89. Next base: position 11,137 of record DASQGY010000352.1, read on the forward strand.
AGCATCGGCCTCCGACCGCGAAACTTCCACCCGCGCGGCAATCAACGCCGCATCCAACTCCTGGACCCGATTCCGGGCCCGCTCGCCATTCAATCGCTGTTCCTCCTGCTGCGTGGCGAGCTTGGGATTCCGAATCCGCGCCAGAACATCGCTCTTAGCGACGTCATCTCCAACATCGGCCACAAACTGCTCCACAGTTCCATCCAGGGGCACCCCAACCTTGACGATCTTAGTGGCCTGAATAGTCCCGGAAAGCGTAACCTCAGTAGGGATCCGTTGCAGTACGAGCTTCCCTACAGGCGCAGCCTTAGCCGGCACGGAGTGCCGCACCCGATAACTAACAAAAGCCCCAACCGCAGCCAGCACCAGCACCCCACCGCCAGCCACGAAGAGACGCACCCTCATACCCCGATGATATCGAGGATTCGTCAGTAGCCTTCTGGCTCCTGGCTTCTCTCCGGAAACTCGCCCCTAACCTATTGATCCTTAGTACTCAGATCAGTCAGGCTGTGGGGCAGGTTGCCAACCTGCGCGCGATTGTTAATCGCGCTGGACCAAGCGGGTTACCAACCCGCTGCAGGTTGGCAACCTGCCCGACAGGCTGATGTTCAGTATTCGACGCAACTAGTCTCCGTTTCATGCAACCGCTGGCTCCTGGATTCCCTCTTGAATGCTACAATCCTCCTTTATGTTCCGCGGCCTTGAACACACCGCCATCGCTTCCCCCAACCCGGCACATTTAGCCGAGTGGTACGTCCAAAAATTAGACTTCCACATCAACTACACCTACGATGGCAACTATTTTGTGCGCGCAGCCGACGGATCGATGCTCGAAATCATTCCCTCGGAGGGCGACCGGAGCCCGCAAAAAATGAAAGACCCGGGCATCCGCCACCTGGCCATCAGCGTCGACAACTTCGATGCGGCCCTGGCCGATCTGCGCACACGCGGCGTCGATTTCCTCGGCGAGCCTTTCGTGAATCAAGGCAATCGCCTGGTTTTCTTCACCGACCGCGACGGCAACATCCTGCACTTGATCCAACGTGAACGCCCTCTCCCCTGATCGGATTCCGATTTGCTGAACCGCGTCTTCAAGGGCTTCCAATACCGCGACTTCCGCATCATGTGGATTGGCGCGTGCACCTCCAGCATCGGCACCTGGATGCAAATCATGGCGCAAAGCTGGCTGGTGCTGGACCTTTCCCACAAAGCGGAATATTTGGGAATCGATCAGTTTCTCGGCGGGATTCCAATCGTGCTCTTTTCGCTCTTCGGCGGCGTGTTCGCCGACCGCACCGAGCGCCAGAAAATCCTGATTGGTTCGCAGGTAGTGCAGCTCAGTTGCGCATTCCTTCTGGCGGCACTCTTCGCCATGGGTGTGGTCAGGGTTGAGTACATCTGGGCGCTCTCCTTCATCGTCGGTACCGCTCAGTCATTCGGTGGACCGGCCTATCAAGCGTTGATCCCTTCGCTCGTCAAGCCTGAGGATCTGCCCAACGCCATCGCCCTCAATTCCATCCAATTCAACCTGGCTCGCGTCATCGGCCCCATGCTCGGAGGGCTGGCGCTTACCGCCCTCGGCGCATCATGGTGTTTTTCCCTGAACGGTCTTTCCTTCATCGCGGTGATCGTCTCGCTGCTGATCATCCGGCCGCACTTCGTCCCCACCAAGACCGGCGAATCGGTGCTCACCAGCATGAAGCAGGGCTTCAGTTTCATCCTCAAACACGGAGCGATGGAAGGCTTGATCGTACTGGCATTTTCCATGACACTGCTGGCGTTCCCGGTCATCACCTTCCTGCCGGTCTTCGCTCGCAACATCTTTCACGGTGGCCCGGAACTCTACACTATCTTCCTGGTGTGCTCCGGCATCGGCTCCATCTGCGGCGCGCTGATCGTCGCGGGAAAGGGTAAGTACGCACACCAAGGTCGCGCCGCGCTATGGATGCTGATCGCGCTAGGCGCATTGCTGACTGCCTTCGCCCTGTCCCGCTGGCTGATTCTAAGCTGCGCTCTCATCTTCATCGCTGGCGGGATGTTGCTGGCCGTATTCACCACCATCAGCTCCCTGGTGCAAATGATCACCGCCGACAACATGCGCGGCCGCGTGATGAGCGTCTACAACGTAGCTTTCCGCGGCGGGATGCCGATCGGCAGCCTGGTGGCGGGAGTGCTGGTGGATCGATTCACCGCACCGGTGGTGCTTGCCTGGAACGGCGCCCTCCTCGCGCTCCTAGGCCTCTACTTCCTGACAATCCAACGCAAAGTTGCCACTCTGTAGTCTCCGGCCTTCTCTCCAGAAAATCGCCCCCGGGACTGTGGGGCAGGTTGATAACCTGCAGCGGGTTGGCAACCCGCTTGGTGAAGCACGATTTACAATCGCGCGCAGGTTGGCAACCTGCCCCACAGGCAGACGATCAGTAGCCGACGCAACGAGTCCCGATGTTGGGGGCGGCTGCGTGCTGGCTCCTGGATTCTCTCCCCCTGACCGGTCTCAGGGTAAAATCGAAGTGATGAAGCTACTCATCATCGTCCCTGCACTTTTTGCCGCGGCCACGTTCAGCGACACTCAACTCATCAAGGCGCGCGACCGCCAGGACAAACCCGCGCTCCAAAAACTTGTCGACGAATTAAAAGCCATCGCCGCCAATCAACCGAAAGATGCAGCCGCACAGTACCACCTCGCGCTGGCCGAATCCTACGCCGCCGAAGTCGCCATCGAGACCCGCGACAAAGCAGCCGCCAAAAACTACGCACAAGCCGGCATCGACGCCGCCGAACGTGCTGTAGCCATCAAAGCCGACTCCTCGGAATACCAGCGCATCCTCGGCACTCTCTGCGGCCAGATTATCTCCGGTCAGGGACTCGCCGGCCTCAAGTACGGCAAGTGCGCGCTCACCGCGGTTAACAAAGCTATCGAGCTCGATCCGAAGTCATCCGCCAACTATGTCAGCCACGGCGTCGGCAACTACTACCTGCCGCCCGCGCTCGGCGGCGGCATCGATCTGGCCATCAAAGATTTCCGCAAAGCCATCGAGCTCAATCCCAAGAACGCCGACGCGTACCTGTGGCTCGGAGTCGCACTCCGGCGCAACAATCAAGCGGAAGAGGCACACAAGGCCATCGCCAAATCGCTAGAACTGAATCCCAACCGGCTCTGGGCCAAGCAGCAACTCGACAAGACCCCGGAAAAAGCCTCGGCCCCGTAATGCGCGATCGGCTCGCGGTCGGCGCTGCCATCATCGCGCTCACAATCCTCAGCTATTTCCAATTTCCCGGCCACACCTACCTAGGCTCCGACACACAGATCTACGTGCCGATGCTCGAGCACATCTGGGATTCTTCCGCGCTCACGCACGATCTCGTTGCCACCAAGCCTCACCTGGCCTACACGCTCTACGATGAAATCGCCATCGCGCTGCGCTGGATCACGCACAGCTCCTTCCGCGCAGTCCTGATCGGCCAGCAGTTTATTTTCCGAGCGCTCGAGATCCTCGGCGTCTACCTGCTCACCGCCTCCTTCCCGCTCGCACGTAGGATGGCCATGCTGGTTGCCGCTTTTTTCACTCTTGGCGCAACCATCGTCGGACCCGCAGTGCTCATCTTCGAATACGAGCCGGTACCGCGCGCCTTCGCCGTGGGCCTGATCTTCTTAGCGATCGGACTCGCCGCGCAAGAACATCTCATGTTGGCCGACCTGGCCGCCGCCCTCGCCTTCCTCTACCATCCGCCCACCGTTTGGGTTTTCTGGCTGCTGTATCTCTGGTACGTTTTGCGCCATCGCGACTATCGCGACCTGTGGCCTCTAGCCATCGGCATCGCGGTGCTGTTCGTTTCTTCGCGATTACAACCCGGCGGCGCTCAACATCAGGACTTCTTCACCCGCGTCAGCCCTGAGTCGGAAGAAATGCAACGAATGCGCACTTCCTACAACTGGATATCCACGTGGTCCGCGCAATTGATCTGGCAGTACATCCTCCTGTGGATTGTCTCGCTGCTGGCTTTCTGGCGCATCCGGCCGAAAACGGTGCGCCTGTTTCTGCTGGGAATGCCCGCCATCGGACTCCTCAGCATCCCCCTCTCCTACGTTCTGCTCGAACAACTCAAGTGGGGCCTCATCCCGCAATTTCAGCCCGCCCGCGCGACGCTCTTCATCACCGCTTTCGCGGTAATCCTCGCCGCCGCCGCCGGAATCCGCGCCGCCGAAGCAAAGCGCTGGATCGAATCCGCAGCGTGGTTCGTCATCGTCTTCGCCGTTCCACTGTCGGCGCGAGTCTTCAACATCTCTCAGCGGCAATTCTTAGTCGCAGCGGCACTGGCGACCGCTGCCGTGGTTTGCGTGATGCTACTACCAAGTTACAGAGACTCGCGCGCAAAAAACGGGGACAGCCTACCTGTTTCGCACGACCTGAATTGGCCTGCAGTCAACGCATCGCCTGCGTGGAAACAGGCTGGCCGTCCCCGCTTTTTGCGCGCGAGCTTCTCCAACTTGGCGGTCATCGCCATCGCCCTCGCTCCGTTCTTCGTCATCCCCATCATTGGCCGAGTCCGCAACTATCGCGAGCCCGATCTCGCCGCTATCGACGACCTGGCCCGATTCGCGCGCAGCCAAACACCAAAGGACGCTGTCTTCCTCTTCGCCGACGCCGGCACCAGCGGCGACCCAAGCGTCTTCCGCGCCGAAAGCCTCCGCGCGCTCTACGTCGACTGGAAATCCGGTGGCCAGATCAATTACCACGAAGTGTCGGCGCAAGAGTGGTGGCAGCGCTGGCAAGCGGCGAATCAACTCCGCTACCAACCATCCGCGCTCGACGGCATCGAAAAGCTGCCGATCGATTTTCTCGTTCTTCAGCCGAAGAACCGCGTGCCTGACCGGCAGCCCGTCTACCAGAGCCCCCAATTCGTCGTCTACAAGCTGGCGCATCAAGGAGCGGGATCATGACCAGCGTGAGAATCGACAAATGGCTCTGGGCCGCCCGATTCTTCAAAACTCGCTCCCTCGCCGCACGGGCCTGCGAGCTCGGCAGAATCGAATCCAACGGACAACCTGCCAAGCCGTCCCGCGAAGTTCATGCCGGCGACATGCTGCAAATCAAGAACGAGAGCGGCGATTTTGAAATAGAGATCCTTCTGCTCAGCGCGATCCGCGGCCCGGCCCCAGTTGCGCGCACCCTCTACCGCGAGACCGACGCCAGCCGCGAATTGCGGCAAAAGCTGTCGGAAGAACGCAAGTCGCTCCCGCACTTCGAGTCGATGCGCGAAGGCAAACCATCGAAGCAGGACCGGCGCAAGCTCGCCCGGCTCCGGGGCAGAATGTAAGCAAACAGACAACTTGCCAGCCCGCCGATGTTGTATCATAAGAAACATCCACCGAAGCTCATTTTCTCAGGGAGACCTCATGAAGCCAACGTTTGCCATTGCCGCATTCGCGCTGATCGGAGCCGCAACCGCCGCCAACACCAGCGGCGACAAAGCCCCGACCTTCACCAAGGACGTAGCGCCCATTCTCTACAACCGCTGCCTCAACTGCCACCGCGCCGGCGAGGCCGCGCCCATGTCTCTTCGCGATTACAAAGAGGTGCGTCCGTGGGCCAAGGCCATCAAGCAGCAGGTAGCCACGCACACTATGCCCCCGTGGTATGCCGATCCGGCTGTCGACACGTTCGCCAACAGCCGCCGCCTCAGCGATGCCGAGGTTGCGACCATCGTGAAATGGGTGGATGGCGGCGCACCGGAAGGCAACCCAGCCGATCTGCCGAAGACGCCCCAGTTTGTCGACGGCTGGTCCTTCGGCAAGCCGGACGTGGTGTTCAACACCGGCGTCGATTTTCCGATCCCCGCTAACGGCATTGTGCAATATCAATACTTCAAGGTTGACCCCGGCTTCAAGGAAGACACCTGGGTGCAAGCCGCCGAAGTCCGCCCGTCGCAGCGCTCGCAAGTGCATCACATCCTGGTCTTCGTCACCGAAGGGGGCCGGCGAACCGCGACTCCAGGCGAACAGTTCCGTGACATGCTGATCGGCTACGCACCCGGCGTTCCCACCATCACGTGGGATTCCGATACCGCGTTTCTGGTGAAAGCCGGTTCCCAACTCCTGTTCCAGGTGCATTACACCACCAACGGCAAAGCTGCGACGGATCGCTCCGTGCTCGGCCTCAAGATCCGCAAGGACAAGCCGAAATACCGAGCCTTCGCCGGTTCCGCCGTGCAGTTCCGCCTGAACATTCCTCCAGGTGAGCCGAACTACGAAGCCAAGGCCGTCTACGAATTCAAAGACGATGTCACTTTGCTCGACATGACCCCGCACATGCATCTGCGCGGCAAGGCCTTCAAATATGTGCTGACCTATCCCGACGGCCACAGCGAGGAATTGCTGAATGTGCCGCACTACGATTTCAACTGGCAGTTGAGCTATGTGCTGGCCGAGCCGCGGCACGTGCCCGCCGGTTCCAGAATGGACGTTACGGCTTGGTACGACAATTCGCCCAACAACAAATACAATCCCGATCCGACGCAGACCGTGCGCTGGGGCGATCAGACTTTCAATGAAATGATGATCGGCTTCTTCAACTACAAAGTCCCCGCCGATCGGCCCGATCCCGTAGCCCCGACAGCGCCAAAGCGCCCAGGACTCTAAGTTTCGGTGGCACAGGCTTCAGCCTGTGAGTGCTCGGGATTCTCATAGCCGTCGCACGCGAGCACTGGAAGCGGTGGATACTTCGGGTATCGCGGGTCCACCGCCGATAGTTTGCACAGATAGAAAACCGATCCGCGATCCGAAGTCACGCGCCGCATGTTCTTGCACGTTTCGCAAAGACCAACCGGCGCAGTAAAGCTCTCCACACTGTCATGGTACTAATGGACAAGATGCGGCCGTTCATGATCGCCTTCTGCGCGTCGTTACTTTATTCACAAAGCGGCAAGGACACGTTTCAACAAGTCTGCTCCAAGTGCCATCCCGTGGAGCAAGCGCTCGCTAAGCGCCACAGCAAAGCCGGATGGGAACACACCATCGACGATATGGTCACCAAGGGCGCCGAAGCCACCGACGCACAATTCGACGCCATCGTCGCGTACCTGGCGCAAGACTACGGCCCGGTCAATGTCAACCAGGCCTCCGCCAAGGAATTGCAGGACTCGCAGGTGTTCTCCGCTCAGGAGTCCGAGTCGATCGTGCAATATCGCCGGGAGCGCGGCAAGATCCAGGACCTGGAGTCGCTAAAGAAAGTCCCCGGCATCGACCCAAACAAAGTCGAAAAAAAAGCGGACGGCATCGCGTTCTAGGCGGTGGCACAGGCTTTAGCCTGTGAGTTTTTTTTCAGCTCCCTGACGAGTTACTTCACAGGGGGAATCGCCAGCACCGTCCCGGACACCGGCCCCTGATAAATCGGAACCAGCGATCTCTCCTTCATCACCGCCCGATCATCCGTCAAATCCTTCATCGCGGGCGTGATCACATAGTAATCGTAGACCCCGTTCGGCCCGCTCAAACCCACTTCCGCCATCCAGTAAGAGCCCCGGACGATCCGATAATAGTTGATCGAAGGCTCCAGCAGCCACGAAATGCCCAGCCGGACCTGCACACGTGGCTCGATGGGGTGACGGACTCTCCGCTCCAGAACCCGCAAAATCCCCTTCGTGTCGGCATCGTAACGCCACACATAGAAGAATCGCGTATTCCACTGGCACATGAAAGCGATCAACACCGCCGTCGAAACCAGGGCGGACACCTGTATCCATTTGCCCCCCAGTGTCGCCACCGCCATCGGGACGAGAGCCAGAAAATATAACCCGGTACGATCGATCGGATAACGCACACCCAGCACTTGATGCGCCACGAACAATGCCACCATCGACCCGCACAGTGTACCGGCGCTCAACAGAAACGCAACCTCGCCACCCGCCCCGTCTCGACGAATCGCCGCCAGTCCGAGCACAAACCGGACCGCCATCCACAGCAGCAAGGCTCCCGTGACAATCGCTGCCACATCTAAATAGATCTCCACCATCCGCGGCAGCGGGTTCGGATCGCCGATGTACCCGTTGTGATAAAAGGAAACCCGCAGCAGATTCCGAAAGCTTTCCATCCAAGTGTCAAGCCCGACATAGAAATCCGCGCGCTTCGCCTTGTGCAGCGGAAAGATGAAGTAGATGGCTGCGCAGAATGCAACGGCCGGGCCGGCTAGAAAACTGCTCTCCATCAATGCGCGCTTCACCCCGCGCGCCGCTGCAACAATCAGCGCGAATGAAACGATCAGCATGGTGCACGGCACCAGGCAGGTCAGATTGAAGCCGATCGACAGGCAGATCCCGAACGCCGCACGCCCCATACTCCAACGGTCGCGTTTCTCCAGGTGATCGACTAACGCAAGAATCGCATACGCCAGGCCAGCGACGGCGAGACCGTAGCCGCGCGCCGCCACCATGAAATCCAGCACCAGTGGATTCAGAACCGACACGCCCAAAGCCAGTAGAAACAGCAGGGGACGATCCAACACCCGGCTATAAAGCCGGAACATGGTGACCAAATACCAGGCGCCGCCCAACAAACTCGGCAGCCGCATCACCCATTCCTTTTGCCTCAAAAGGTGCCACGAGGCCCAGAACGAAAGCGTCGCCAGCAGATGATTGTTGGCATCCCAGGTCTGAAAGACGCTCGATACCGGCCGCGAGAGAAACAGTTGCCACGAAAATGCTTCGTCGCAAACGATGGATTGCGTTATCGCCCGATAAACATTTACCAAAAACAGCACGCCCAGAAATGCCGCGCCGCCGTACCGCGCCATTTCGAATCTGCGAGTGTCCTCCATCGTCCCTGTGTCTTGCAGGATTGTCGCATCTTGTGTAACCCTTGCGCTGAGGCCACCCGATGCCCAAATTCGATCTCGAAAAAACGCAAGCGCTCGCCGGACTCTTCGCCCAGCCTCGCGAGAGCCGCGATGATAAATGGCGGCGCGATTTCTACGCGGCTGTGCCGGATGCGTCGCTCAGGAGCTTCGAGCCTCAGATAAATCTGGGCCCCGACCAGTTCCCGTACTTCCACCTGGCCATTCCCGACCCCGGCCCGTTGACGCCGTTTTCCATCTCGCACCTGCTCGATTTTGTGCTCGACAATGGACTCGGCATCGCGATCTTCGGCGATTCCACTCGCTCCGGGGGCCCGCAATGGGTGTTTTCCTACGGCGATCTGCTGGCTTTCAGCCTCTATGGAAGCTTCGACGGTGATCCGTCGGTACTGGCCCAAGCGCCAAAACCCTCCGGCGGCAGCCACTCCGTACTAGTTGCCGCGCCGAGTGAATCGTACTTGCCCGTGCGCGCCCGCCGGGCCTTGGGCGCCTATGCCCGCAAAATCATCCAAATCAACCATCCGAAAATCGGCTTAGTAGACGATCCGCAGTCCACGCCTTCGCGCTCCTTGATGATCAATCTGACGCTGGCCGACTATCACGGCGATCAACGAAAGCTCTCCGCCGCGCTCGGCTATCTCTCCTGGTTTGTGCCCCGCTCCTACCGCATCGCGGCGATGCCACCTGGCTGGACCGATTCTAACTTCGTTCCTCTGCCGTGAAGTTTCCCTGGCCGGTGATGATCACCGCGCCAGATCGATCCCGAACTTCTTCAGCTCCTCGGCATAGTAGCGGCGATGCAGCAGGTCCCACTCCTCGCTGCCTTCCGGGATTTCCTTCTTCTGCGACCGGATCTTGGTGCGCGCGGCGCGATCCACCTTCTCCTCCACCGCCAGCAGCTCGGTCATCGACCGGACAATCTCCAGCCGCACGTCGTTGGGATCCTTCTTCAGCCGGAACTCGCGCGCCTTGCGGAAGGAAGCCACCAGCTTGTGCGAGATATCGTTGATCTTGTCCCGGGACAGCTTCATGTTGTCCCCCGTGTCCCGCCCCGACGCCCGGATCACCTTGCGCTGCGAGATCAGTGTGTTCTTGATCCGCCGGAACATCTCCTGATAGCTCACCCCTTCACGCCGCATGTAGTCGCTGTACTGGCTCAGCAGCTCGCGGACCTCGTCGTTCAGCCGGTCCTCCACCGCCAACTCGTCTTCGATGCCGTGGCTGATCATCTCCACCGCCGCCGCGGGATCGGTGGTTTCGATGATCTGCGGCGTCATCCGCTTCACGAGTTGTCGCGACAGGTACCCGATGAATTCTCTGCTAAGCAGCATGCGTGAGTTGTATGAAGCAGCACCGATTTCTACTGCCCGACCCTTTGATCCTCCTTCAGGAGAGACCGGTGACCGTTTTTCAATTTTCGCACAACGGGAAATATTTTGCGCCGCATGTACTCTTAGACTGGAGAATCGTTGCAACCGGCGCCCTGCTATGTGGGGCAGGTTGCCAACCTGCGCGCGATTGTTAATCGCGCTCTTCGAATTACAACCACCCCTCAGTCCGCTTGCTCGCCCTGATGATGATCCAAAAACTCGCGGTCGATCGGTTTGCGGCCGCGGAAGCCTTCCTGGATGCCATGCCAGAAGCCGATCCCTTTCTCGCCCAGCTTCCAGCAAAGGTAAACTTCCTCACCGTGAAACAGCGTGGGAAAGTCCACCAACCCCATATCCAGATCCTTGATCAGCACACCTTGATCCTGGATCGTTTCGATGGCCTCCTTCAGCCGCTGCGCAATCGACTCGCGAAGAGTCCCTCGATCGCCGAACCGCGAGTGGTCCACCTGCATCCCGCCCATCATGTTCACCCGGTGGGCGAATTTCTGCCATTCCTCCTCAGCCTGCTCATACTTGGATTTCAGCGCCACTGCTTCTCGAATGGCCGGCTCCACCTCTGGGAGCACTTGCTCAGCCTGTTGAAGAGTGAAGTATCTGGGCATCCCGACTTAGACGCCGGAAACCTGCACGGCCAGGGACCGGCTGCGCGGGCCATCGAACTCCGCGAAAATGATGCTCTGCCACGTACCCAGCAGCACGGATGCGTTCCGCACCTGCAGGCACAATGTCTGACCCATCAGCATGCCTCGCATGTGCGAATCGGCGTTCTTCCGTTCGCAATCGGAAAACTGCGGGTCGTTATGGCGGTAGTACTGTTCCCGCTGAACCACCTGATCGAAAAATGCCCGAACGTCGTGCAGCAGCGCATCCTGCCACTCATTGATAAAAACCGCCGACGTGGTGTGCAGCGATTGCAGATGTACCAGGCCATCCCGGATTCCACTCTTGCGCACAATCTCATTGATGCGCTCGGTGATATTCAGCAACTGCATCCGGTCGCTGGTGATCCAGTCGACGATCCGGTTGAATACCTTGTAGCCTGCCTCCGGGGCCGTGGCCTCTGCCAGCCCGGTCTCCGCTTCCAGGATTTGAATCTTTGGTTTATTCATTGCGAGTCCTTAACTATGAAATACGTGGCCCGGAGACCAAAGGGGTTCAACTATTCGAAACGCGTTGCTCCTTCAAGTATAACAGCGTCCCTTGCCGCGTCCGATTGCTATCACTTAGCTGTGACCGTCCAAGTGGAGTCGCCAGTTTGAGGGGTAGTACAAACCGAGCGCGGGTCCTATTCGGCAGGCTGAAATCGGCCGGAACTATAGTATAGTGGGGGCAAGCGAAATCCCAAGAAACTACCTTGGCGACAGTGAGTGCTGTTCTCCCGGCGCCGAATGTCGTAAGTTTTGTTGGTGGATCTGTCGAATCACAGAGAGGGAGAATCCGCATGAACATCCTGGGAAAGCGTAACGCTGGTTCAGCCAGATACTATGGGGCAGCTCTGGCTCTGCTGGTAGTGTTGAGCGCTCCGCTCCGGGCGGCCGACGACAAAGACAAGAAGAAGGACAACCCGCCGCCCGCTCCCCGTGCCGCGCCGCAGCTTCCACCGAGAACCGCGCCGCAAGCCCAGCCTGCGCCTGCGCCCGCCTATCACCCTCCCGCCCCCCGTCCCGCGCCTCCACCGAACAATCCGAACGTCGGCCATCCGCCGAACGACAATCCGAACATGCGGCGTGATCGCAACCCGGGAAATCAGCCGAGCAACCAGCCTAACAATCAGCCCAACAACGCGCGCCCTCCGGGTTATCAGCCGAACACGGCGCCGAATCCCGGCTATCAACCGGGACGCCAACCCAACACCACGACGCCGGGTGGCGGGAGTCAGCCGAATACGGCGCCGAATCCTGGCTATCAACCGGGACGCCAGCCCAACACGACGCCGGGTGGCGGCAATCAGCCGAACACGGCGCCGAATCCTGGCTATCAACCGGGACGCCAGCCCAACAGCACGACGCCCGGTGGCGGGAGTCAGCCGGCCTTCAATCCGGGCGGCGGCCGTCAGCCCAACAACAATCCAGGTGGGGGCAATCAGCCGGGCTTCACCCCGGGTACCGGCCGCCAGCCGAACACCACTCCAGGTGGCGGCAATCAACCTAGGTTCAATCCCGGCAGTGGCCGGCAGCCCAACAACAACCCTGGCGGAGGAAATCAGCCGGGCTTCAATCCCGGCACTGGCCGTCAGCCAAATACCACGCCCACTTCGGGACAGCCCGGTGCCGGGAATCCAGGTGGCCGTTACACCGGGGGCGCGAACCCCCGCGGCGCGACGCCGGCGAACAATCCGCGTATGCCTCCAGGCGAATTCACGCGCCATCCCAACGGGACATCCACCTTCCGCGGCGCCAATAATACCGAAGCGCACTACCGGCGCGACGGCAGCGTCCGCGAGGTCCGTTCCCGCGACGTGGTGATCACCCACGGTCCAGGTGGATCGCGCCGCGTGTTCGCCGACCGTGGCGACCACCGCGTCGTTCTGGTGGGCCGGTCGAATGGCTACGTCGAACGATCGTTCCGCGTGAGCAATCGCGAATACGTTCACCGCACCTACTATGTGAGTGGCGTGTCTTATACGCGCGTCTACCGTTCGTATTCTTATGGCGGCGTCTACTATCAGGCCTACGTTCCGGGGTTTTATTATGCGCCGGCATTTTATAGCTGGGCGTATTCGCCGTGGCGAGCGCCGGTTTATTACCGCTGGGGCTGGGCCGGGAGTCCCTGGTACGGCTACTATGGCGGATACTTCACGCCGTATCCTTCTTATCCCAGCGCATCGCTGTGGCTGACCGATTACATTCTGGCGGCGAATCTGGAAGAAGCCTACCGCGAGCGCGAGGAAGCGGCGCAGGCCAATGCCTACCAGCAAGGTTACGACGCGGGCGGTGGCGGGCAGGTAGCATTGACTCCGGATGTAAAGCAAGCCATCGCGGAGGAAGTGCAGCGGCAGCTCGCGCAGGAACGCGCCGAGGGACAGGCTGTGTCGCGAAATCCCAACGACGACGCCGGCTACGGTGGTGTGCCGCCCCTATTCAGCGACTACAACTCGCATGTCTTCGTGGTATCGAGCAGCCTGGAAGTCGCGACCTCGGACGGACAGGAATGCGCGGTTACCCACGGCGACGTCCTGGGCATGAACGGCGCGCCCGCGCCGAATTCCACCGCCACGAGCGTGCGTGTCATGGCCAGCAAGGGCGGCGATTGCCCGGCGGGCAGTTTCGTTTCCGTCTCGCTCGTGGATTTGCAGGAGATGCAGAACGCGATGCGCGCATCCATCGATCAGGGCCTGCAGGATCTGCAGGCGCACAAGGGCGGTTTACCCGCGCCTCCGGGAGATGCTTTGAAGGGCCAAGTGCGGTCGCCCGTTGCCGCCGCCGCGCCACCGCCGGATGCGAATACCTCGGTCGAGTTGAGCCAGCAGGATCAGCAGGCCAGCCAGGCCGAGCAAGAGGTGGTCGGTCTCTCTCCGCCGGATTCCAGCAATACCGGAGCTGCGCCGGACACCATCACTCTAGACCAGACCATCGATCAGGTGGTTGGGGCTCTCGGCCTGCCCAATACCATCGTGGACTTGGGCTCGAAGAAGATCTACGTGTACAAGAACATGAAGATCACGTTCCTGAACGGGCGAGTGTCGGACGTGCAGTAAAGGTTGGTCCTACGCATGTGTTTGGTGGCACAGGCTTTAGCCTGTGAAATCCCTTTCAGGTGCCCAAATCGCCAGCAATTTTCCTAGTAGCGCCACTATCAATGTCTGTTGTAGGATAGTAAACATAGTGATCAGATATAAGCTCTTCCAGGCCATGGTGGCCGTCCAGCCAGACCTGCCGGACCATCCGAAAATCGTCACCCTCCCCGCGGGAACCGAGATTGAGTTGCTTGCCACGCCACCACAAACCGGCCTCGTTGACGTCCTCTGCAAGGGCCAGCACATCGCTGTATTCATGCAGGACTTGATGGTTCGCGCCGAAGCCGCTCAAATGTCGCACGCCTGAAAGTTAGCGATTCTCCAGCTACACTGTGGAGAGATGGATCTGAACCGTCGCTCCTTCATCGCCGCCTCGCTCGCAGCCGTCGTCCCCGCCCGCGCCACGTCCAGCGTCATTAACCTCGCTCGCGTCAGCGCCATCACCGATGAAATCGCCCGCTCCCCCACTGACGCCATCGACTTCGCCCATCAATACGGGTTGCAGTGGCTATCGCTGCGCGCAGTGCCGGCGCCGCTCGGTTCCAAGAAGAACGACTATCACGCGCTCCCGCCCGACGCTCTCCAGCAGGCCGCGCGAGAATTCAAGGATGCTGGTATCCGCATCGCGTTTCTCGATACACCGTTCCTGAAATTCGGCCTCCCCGGTACCGAACCAAAACGTAAGACCCCGGAAGATCCCACCGCCCGCGAAAAACGAATTGCACGCGAGCAGACACGGTTCGACAATCGCCTGGAAGACCTTCGCCGCGGCATCCGCGCCAGCCAGGCCTTCGACTGCCCGCGCGTGCGCATCTTCACCTTCTCGCGCGTGGCCGAACCCGAGTCGCTCTTTTCGCGCATCGCCGATATCATCGGCGAATTGGCCGCCGTTGCTCAAAAGGACGGCGTGAAGCTGCTGATCGAAAACGAAGCCTCCCAGAATGCGGGCACCTCGGCCGAGGCCGCCAAGCTGGTCAAACTTCTGCCGTCGAACGTCGGTATCAATTGGGACTCGCTGAACGGCCTTTCGCTCGGCGAGAAGCCGTTCCCGGATGGCTACCAGTCGCTCGGAAACAACCGCGTGTGGAGCGTGCACGTGAAGGGCAAGAGCCTGCTCGATTATCCAGAGCATCAGGATTGGCCCGCCATCTTCACCGCGCTCGAGCGCGACGGTTTTCAAGGCAACGTCGAATTGGAGACGCACATCTTCGGCGAACAACAGGTCGCCGCATCGCACGCCTCCATGAAGGAAATCGTCCGCCTCCTCGACGCCCGCGCCGAGGCGCGCACGCGGTAAGCAGTGTATTCCGTACGCCCCTGGACCGATAGCGACACCGGCACAGACCGTGAAATCAGCCAGGCGATTTATCCCGAGTACCAGGAAGAACCCAACCACCCCGCCTGGTTTCCAGCGCAACAACTCGGCGCGCCGCGGGAAGTTTCATCCCGCTACGTCGCCGTCGATAACCAGACAGGCCACCGGCTCGCCTACGCCACACTATGGGAACTGCGACCCCGTCGATATCGTTTCGATCTGGCCGTTCGGCCTGCCGCGCAACGCCAAGGTATCGCCACCCAGCTCCTCACCCAAATCACAACTGATGCCCAGCAGCTACGCGCAACCGGACTCCAGGCCCGCGTCCGCGACGATAAGCCGGAAGCGCTGGAGTTCATCCGCCGCCGAGGTTTCCTCGAGTCGCACCGCATGGGCGCATACCGAATCGACTTCGCCCGCGCCGCCACCGCGCACCAATACCAACAAGCCTTCACCCAATTGCGCGATCGCGGCCTCGAAGTCACCAATCTGGGCGCTCTTCGCGAACGCGATCCGCACTACTTGGACCGCTTCCACCAGCTCTATTCCGCCGCACGCGATGCCTGGCCCGATCCCGACCCCGATCCCTCCGGCCCAACTCCAGTCCCCTTCGAGCGCCTCAAAAGCTGGCTCGATGAAGTGCGCCTCCCGGACGCGTTCATCATCGCCACACACCGGCAGCGCTACATCGCCTTCACCAGCTTCTTCGCCATCGGCACCGCCGTCCATCCCGAATACCGCCGTCAAGGAATCGCGACATTGCTCAAAGCCGGCTCCATCGCCGGCGCGCAACACCGCGGCTTACTAGGTCAGACCACATCCACCGCCAGTCCAGCCATGCAGTCCGTGCTCACGAAGCTAGGCTATAGGCGAACATGGAGTGAAATACGATTGATACGAGAACTCCGCGATGAAACTTGAACCACTGCCGTTCCGCTCCACTGTCGACCAATACCAACAACAGGCCGCGCAGTTCCTCGAAGCCTGCCGTTCGGGCGACACCGAAGCTATCCAGATCATCCACAAGAACCATCCCCGTTTCCTGGACGACAAAATCGCCTGGCTTCCCAAGGATCTGCCGGATTCCGAAATTCAAAACGCCGGCCTCGATCTCGCCGATCTGCAACTCACCCTCGCCCGCTGGTACGGTTTCCCGAGTTGGCCCGCCCTGGCGCAGTGGGCGGACGCGGTCCGACAGGATGGCTCTCCAGTCGCCCAGTTCGAATCGGCCGTCGAAGCCGTGATCGGCGGCGATCTTGCCGCATTGCAATCCCTGCTGCGCGAAAATCCGGAACTGGTTCGCGCGCGCTCCACGCGTGTCACTCCTCACCATCCGCCGCAACACCGTGCGACGCTGCTCCATTACATCGCGGCGAACGGCGTCGAGGGTTACCGCCAGAAGACTCCGCCAAACGCCGTCGATGTCGCGAAGACCTTGCTCCAAGCCGGCGCCGAGGTTGACGCGCTGGCCGACATGTACGAAGGCCAATACACCACCATGAGCATGCTGGTATCGAGTTGTCACCCAGCGAAAGCCGGCGTACAAGCGGCGCTGGCCGAGACGCTACTGGACTTCGGCGCAGCCATCGAAGGAGTTGGTTCGGAGACGTGGGGCTCGTCGCTGAAAACTGCGCTCGCTTTCGGATACCTCGAAACCGCCGAAGCCCTGGTCCGCCGCGGCGCGCGCGTGGACAACATCGCCACCGCCGCCGGACTCGGCCGAATGTCCGACGCAGCGCGCCTGCTCCCCACCGCGGACGCCGAAAGCCGACACCGCGCCCTGGCCCTGTCCGCCCAACACGGCCACCTGGAGATCGTCCGCCTGCTCCTCGACGCCGGCGAAGACCCCGGCCGCTACAACCTTGACGGAAACCACGGCCACTCCACGCCCCTGCATCAAGCCGTCATCGCCGGCCACGATGCGGTAGTCCGCTTACTAGTCGAGCGCGGCGCAAACCTGGACATCAAAGACAAAATCTACCAAGGCACCCCCCTGGGCTGGGCAAGACACGCCGGCCAAACCGAAATCGAAAAATACCTCCGCACGAAAGGCGCAAGGTGACACAGCGCGGCTTCGCCGGAAATTGACCGTGACTCTTCTTGTTCTACTAGAGTTGAGAATCTGGCATCACGCGACGATTTTGTGGGGCGGACCCCCTGGTCCGCGGCCGACGCCCTCGTCGGCCCGCTGGGGATTGCGGCTCCGCTGCTCTGTGGGGCAGCCATTCTTGCCAGGTATTTCTGCCTGCCGCCGGCTCTCAAGCCGGCCCGCGGGGGTCGAGAAAAATCGTCGCGGCGTGCAACGAAACAGAGACTTAGTAGTACAGGCTTTAGCCGGTGCGTAATTTTCATTGAAATTAATGCTTCCCAACCATTTTTGATTCGTATATAATACCGATCACTAGGGGGATTTTTATGCCACGCTGGAGTCTCGCAGCGTGCGCGTTCGTTGTATGTGTACCTATTCGCGCACAAATTTCCGTTGACGAAAGCAGCACTCGCGCCACGCTGGTCCATGGGGCGACCACCGTCAGCGTTGCAATCCGAAGCTACCTAACCAAGCCCGTCGAAGGCCGTGTAGACCTCGAATGGCTGGATACGGACGGCACAG
>DASQGY010000353.1:0-40710 GCA_035632375.1 Bryobacteraceae bacterium
CAACGCCAACACCCCGGCCGAGTGGGCCGCAATCGAGTCCTCAAGATGACAGACAGGAGCCATTACATCGATTTCCGCAACGTTTATAAGACGTTCGATCATCCCGTTTTAGTCGATGTCAGCTTTCACCTGGATGTAGGCCAGACGCTGGCCATTATCGGGCGCAGCGGCGTGGGCAAGTCCGTGAGCCTGGGCCACATCATGGGGTTCATCAAGCCGGACCAGGGGCGGGTGGTCGTTTCCTATCAGGACATCACCGACTTCAACGAGGCGGAAATGCGCGAGATCCGCAAGAAGGTCACGATGGTGTTCCAATCGGGCGCGCTGTTCGACTCGCTGACGGTGGCGGAGAATATTCTGTTCTCGCTCGAACTGCGCAGCGACTACAACATCCAGAACAAGGAAGACGTCGTCGACGGGCTGCTGTCGATGGTTGACCTGCTGCATTTCCGCGATGCTTATCCGACGGACCTTTCGACGGGGCACAAGCGCGCAGTGGCGATCGCACGGGCGCTGGCCGCGCAGCCGGAATGCATTCTCTACGACGAGCCGACGACGATGGTGGACCCGCTGATGTCGGATACGTTGATCAAGCTGATGCTGAAGCTGAAGCATGACCTGAAGCTGACCGCCGTGGTGGTGACTCACGACCTGGACCTGATGCGCAAGGTGGCCGATCACGTTGTTTTCCTTTACGAAGGTCGGGCGATTTACTTTGGCCCGGTGGGAGAGTTGGAGAAGGCCGAACATCCACACATTCGTGAGTTTCTTGCTATGGACCGTGTGGAGATGGTTCCTAGCTTATAGTTCTTATTTTAACCGACGGCGCGCCAGTTCGTTCTGGTAGACGCGCTCGATCCGCTCGATACGGTCGTACAATCCGCAATAAACTGTTTTGGGCTCCATGGCGCGGAGATCGCTGTCGGAGAGATTCTCGAGATGAACGCGCCACGTCTCTTCGAGTGATGGATTGTCGACGTCTCGCTCCATGGTGCTCATGGCGCGCTGATTCAGGTTGCCGGGAACGAAGACGCGCCATTCCTTCCTCGTCCAGGCGGGTGATGCTTCCTCTTCTACCTCGCATGCTTCCACAAAACAAGGAATACCCGCCGCTTCTAATGCACTTCTTATATCGTCAATGCGCTGAGCTGATCCCGCGCCGGGATTTTCGACTTCTGTAAAAATCTGCGCGGCGTCCGCAATCCAATTCGGCTTTTCATTCTCACGAGCTAAATCGTAGACCTCTTCTTCTTCGTCCGGTAGATCGTCGACGAGCCCGGCTCTGGTGCGCTCCCGCAGATCCACCTCTTCGTCGTAGACGTCGCGAGCCACATCCACCAAGTCTTCCCGCTTGATCGCGGCGAGCGCATCATCCGATAACGAGCCGTAATGCCGCCGCAACTGCTCGGTATCGATGCCCATCAACGATCGCTATTTCTTTTTCTCAAAATCCAGCGAGGCGGAATTCATGCAGTAGCGCAGGCCGGTCGGGCGAGGGCCGTCTTCGAAAACGTGGCCCAGGTGCGCGCCGCATTTGCTGCACAGCGCTTCGACGCGGCGCATGCCGTAGGTATTATCCGATTCGGTGGCGACGCTCTCGTTCGAGACCGGCTGGTAGAAGCTCGGCCAGCCGGTGCCGGAATCGTATTTGGTGGATGACTCGAACAGCGGGTTTCCGCAGCAGACGCATTTGTACGAGCCTTCTTCGTGGTTGTTCCAATACTCGCCGGTGAAGGCGGGCTCGGTGCCTTTGCGGCGCGTGACCTGATATTGCTCCGGCGTGAGCTGCTTGCGCCACTCGTCGTCAGATTTCACAACGGGCTTTTCTACTTCCATACTTCTATTCTCCCAGCTTGACCAATTGTTGCGACGCGAGGACGGCCTCGGCTTCTTCGGCGGTGAACTGCTCGGTCTTGGCGGAGTGGTTCATGGAGCAGAATTTCGGCCCGCACATGGAGCAGAAGGCAGCGTCCTTGAAACCTTCTTCGGGGAGCGTTTCGTCGTGCATGGCTTCGGCGGTTTCCGGGTCGAGCGACAGCTCGAACTGCTTGCGCCAATCGAAGGCGTAGCGGGCGCGGGAGAGTTCGTCATCGCGGTCGCGCGCGCCGGGGCGATGGCGGGCGATGTCGGCGGCGTGAGCGGCGATCTTGTAGGCGATGATGCCCTGCTTGACGTCTTCGCGATTCGGCAGGCCGAGGTGTTCCTTGGGCGTGACGTAGCAAAGCATTGACGCACCGTACCAACCGATCATGGCTGCGCCGATGGCGGAGGTGATGTGATCGTAACCGGGTGCGAAGTCGGTGACCAGCGGGCCGAGCGTGTAGAACGGCGCTTCGTTGCACATCTCGACTTCCTTTTCCACCTGGAGCTGGATCTGATCCATGGGGATGTGGCCGGGGCCTTCGATCATGACTTGCACGTCGTATTCCCAAGCCTTGCGGGTGAGCTCGCCGAGGGTCTTGAGCTCGGCGAATTGCGCGGCGTCGCTGGCGTCGGCGAGACAGCCGGGGCGCAAACCGTCACCGAGTGAGAAGCTGACATCGTGCTTCTGGAAGATTTTGCAGATGCGATCGAAGTGCTCGTAGAGCAGATTCTGCTTGTGATTCTTGACCATCCATTCGGCCAGGATGGCTCCGCCGCGGCTGACGATTCCGGTGATGCGCTTGGCGGCGAGCGGCACGTATTGCACCAGGACGCCGGCATGGATGGTCATGTAGTCGACGCCCTGCTCGGCTTGCTCTTCGATGACTTCGAGCATCACGTCGATGTTCAGATCTTCGACGCGGCGCACGCGCGAGAGCGCTTCGTAGATGGGCACGGTGCCGACGGGGATGGGCGACTCGTTGATGATCGCTTTGCGGATGCGCGGGATGTCGCCGCCGGTAGAGAGGTCCATGATGGTGTCGGCTCCGTACTTGACGGCGTAGTGGAGCTTGGCGACCTCTTCATCGATGTTCGAAGTGGTGGCGGAGTTGCCGATGTTGGCGTTGATTTTGCAGAGCGAGGCGACGCCGATGCACATGGGCTCGAGGTTGGTGTGGTGGATGTTGGCGGGGATGATCATGCGGCCGCGGGCCACTTCGGAGCGGATGAGGTCGGGCTCGAGGCGCTCGCGCTTGGCGATATACTGCATCTCTTCGGTGACAATGCCTTGGCGGCCGTAGTGCATCTGGGTACGGATGGGGTCGTTCAGGCGGGGCGAGATCCATGGGCTACGCATAACGGTCATTCTAGCGCGGGGTGGTGTGAATTAGGCGGGAGGCTACCTGCTTCGTTGGGTTTTTGTGCGAGTGGCGATGGAGAGCAGTGCCGCGAGGGCAGGTTCGCAGTCGTTCGTGAAAGGAGCTGAATTCGCGATCGGGGCTAGTTATTATGGATTGGATTTCATGAGATGAAGACTGTACGGATTGTTCTCGGCACTGCTCTGCTGAAAGCCGTGGATTCAGCTGCGAGGCGCCGTAAGATGAATCGCTCTGCTCTGATTCGCGAAGCGCTGCGAGAGCACCTGAAGCAGGCGCGTGTGCTGGATCTCGAGGAGCGCGACCGCCGTGGGTATCAGAAACGTTCCCAGAGTGTCGAAGAGTATCGTCCCTGGCAAAAGATCGCCGCGTGGCCGTAGGAGACTGGGCCATATCATGCGGGGATGGTGTAGCGCTCGGTGATGAGGGCGTGCATTTTTTGACGGCTCTCGTCGGCGGAGAGGCCGGGCTCGTTTTCGATTTCGGCGGCCTGGCGGGCGAGGTCCTCGTCTTTGATCTCTTTGCGGAACCATGTTGAGTAATCGCCTTGGCGCAGGTGATGGAGCCACGTTTCGCTGTCGACGCCGTTCATGAGATTCAGGAAGGTGATCAGATTGGGAGCGCGCAGATTGAGTTTGTCCTGCGGACCGCGGAAATAGAAGCTACGGTCGGGCGCGAGCTGGCCTTCGGCGTATTTGCGGCGATGGCGGACGCGGACGGACTCGCTAGGAGCGGCGGAGAAGGCGAATGGGGCGCCTTCTCCGGGCCGCCAGCCGAGCATTTCACCGGGCTGCAGACGGAGGGCGCTGATGTCGGGACAAGCGACGCCGGTGCCAGCGCAAAACGCCTGCAAGGCGGCGAAAGGCTCGTCGCCGGCGATGGCCAGGAAGCGGACGCGCGCGAGTGTTTCCGGCGGGATGCTGCTCGGGTTCACCGTGATCAGTGTTAGTCCTGCGGCGGGATCATCGGCGTATTCGTGGAGATGAAGGTCCGGCGGAGCATGATCCGGACTGATGAAATGGTGCGCCTCATCGACTATCAGGCAGTGCGGGTGACCGCAGCTACTGCGCAACTCTTCGATGCGAGCGATCAGCGTCTGGAAGAAGCTGGGACGCTGTTCCAGCTCGAGTCCGAGGAGATTTATGACGACGTTCTGCGTAGGCGGACTCAGCGCTTTCAGGACCTCGGCGACGCTGGGTGCGTGCGTGGCGTTGCCCAACAGAACAGCATCCGGGAAGGACTCGTAGTCGCCTTCGGCGTCGATGACGCAGAATTGATAGCCGGCAGAGAAGAGGCTTTCGAGAAAAGAGACGGTGAGCGTGGATTTTCCACCGCCCGACTGTCCGGTCAGGAGAATGTTTCCGCAGGCGGGCACGGTGACTTCCGTTCCGCCAGCGGTGTGTCCGATTGCGAGGGGACGCCCCAGACGGCAGGCGTGATCGGCGAGGTCGTTCGCGATTATACCGTCGATCAACTGGACGACGCCGCGGCCATGCGTTTCTCCGGTGACGAATTGGACGCGCTCTTTGAGCGTAGGCAGCGCGTTGGCAACGGCGGCGGAGAATTCGCAGGCGGAGAGGAAAGCGTGATCGTTTTCGGCGTCGCCGATTCCGGCCATGTTATGAGTCGAGATGCCGAGGGCCTTTGCTGCGGCGGCAAGTCCCGTAGCTTTATTGACGCCGGAAGGAAGAACCATGAGCGAGCCTTTGTTGAAAATGATGTGCAACTCAAGGCCCAATTCGTGGATCACATCGAGAACAATCTGTTTTTCGTCGATGGAAGTGGCGACGATGGAGCGGCCGACATCGAAGGGCGTGCGCGCTCGCTGGCGCAACAGGTGGAGGAAGGTTTCCGGAGGCGGAGCGGCCAGCATGGTTTCCGAATTGGTTGCGGGCGTGTAGAGGGTGGCGCCATTTTCGGCGACGATGGAATCGAATTCCTTCAGATCCGGGAACACGTCGCGCATGCTGGCCAAGGTCCGGCCGGTAACGAGGATGGCGCGGCGTCCGGAGCGGCGGAGGCGGCGAAGGCCGTCGATGGTTGAAGCGTCGACGAAGCCCTGATCGGCGAGGGTGCCATCGTAGTCGGTGGCGAGGGCGGCAAAACGAATGGAGCTGATGCAGGAAATGGGAGTGGTGAGGGGCATCCGAAGAATTAGACTCGCCGGATGGGTTTCAGTTGCCTAGAGCGCTTTGCGCTGTCGGAAAATCTAACACAGGCAAGAATGAGGATGCTGAAAAAGGCCAAGCCGGACCTGGGGGTCCGACTGCCGACGAGGCGTCGGCCCCACCAAAAAAACCAACACAGGCCTGTGCTACAAAAATGCGTTACAGGCCGAGGACGTAGAGGACGCGGTCGGCGGCGATGGCGATGTGCTGGCGGCCGGCGATGGTGAAAGAGATCGGGTTGGCGGCGATGGCGCCGCCGAGTTGGAGGTCCCAGAGAGATTTTCCGGTTTTGGCATCGAGGGCGAAGAAGTTTCCTTCGTTCGTTCCGCTGAAGACCAGGCCGCCGGCGGTGGAGAGAACGCCGGCCCATGGTGGAGATTGCAGCTTGAACTCCCAGGCCATTTTTCCGGTGGTGGCGTCGAGCGCGCGGACCGCGCCCCACACATCGTCATCGGGAAGTTCCTGCTGGCCGCCGCCGGCGAAAAATGTGCCGGGCTTGTAAGCGGCTTCGCGCTTGTAGTAAGTGGCGCCGGTTTCGCGCGTGGAGACGTAGACGAGGCCGGTTTGCGGCGAATAGGAAGGGCTGAACCAGACGGTCGCGCCGTTGAGATTGGGCCAGACCAGCTCGCCTTTTTCCGATGGATCGGTTTGGGGGATGACCATGGGGCGGCCGCTGTCATCGAGTCCTTTGGCCCAAGTCTGTTTGGCGTAGGGGCGGCCGGCGATGAACTCGCCGGACTCGCGATCGAGCGCGTAGTAGAAGGCGTTGCGATTGGCGATGCCGACGAGCTTGCGTTTCTTGCCGCGGACGTTGGCGTCGAAGAGCATGGGGACGTGAGTGGAATCCCAATCGTGCGTGTCGTGCGGAGTGAACTGGAAATGCCAGCGCAGTTTGCCGGTGTCGCCATCGAGAGCGACGAGCGAGCAGGTGTAGAGATTGTCGCCGGGGCGATCGTCGCCGTTCCAATCGGGGCCGGGATTACCGATGCCCCAGTAGACGATGTTTAGCTGCGGATCGTAAGAGCCGGTGACCCAGGTGGAACCGCCGCCGGTTTGCCAGGCGTCGGATTTCCAGGTGTCGTGGCCGGGCTCGCCGGGGCCGGGAATGGTCCAGAAGCGCCAGGCTTGCTTGCCGGTTTTCGCATCGTAGGCATCGATGAAGCCGCGCACGCCGGCCTCGCCGCCGCTGACGCCGACGACGATTTTGCCGCGAATGGCGAGCGGCGCCATGGTGAGGCTGTAGCCGGGTTTGTAATCGCAGACTTTTGTAGACCAGCGCTCGAGGCCGCTGTGCATGTCGAGAGCGACGAGGTCGCAATCGAGCGTGGCGACATAGACGGTGTCGTCGAGAATCGCCGCGCCGCGGTTGACGCGTCCGAATCCGATGGACTGGTAATCGGAGGGAACAGAGCGGCGCCAATTCCACAGACGGCGGCCGGTGCGCGTGTCGAGTGCGGCGGCGCTGTTGGGTCCGGTGACGTACATGACGTTGTCGACGACGATGGGCGAGGTTTCGATGCGGCGATCGGGGAACTGGTAAGCCCATTTCACTTTGATGCCGGCGACGTTGGCGGGCGTGATCTGATCGAGAGGCGAGTAGCGGTGGCCGAGATAGTTGCGGGAGTAGGTGAGCCAGTTGCCGGGCTCGCGATCGGCGTTGACGATGCGGTCGTAGGGGACCTGGGCGGAGAGGGAAAAGGAGAAGAGGAGGAGGGCGGATGTTTTCATGATTTGCCTCGGAGGGCGGCGAGGTAAGCGATGAGGTCGGTTAGATCGTCGCCGGCGATTGCGCCTTGATAGGAAGGCATGGGGCTCTTGCCGCGCAGCTTGCGGATGGTTTTCAATTCCGATTTTCGGAAGCTGTAGAAGGTATTCTTCTGAACTTTGATCTGGATGCTGAAGGTGTCTTCGTTGAGGCGGACGCCGCGGACGGTGGCGCCGGAAGAGGTGACGATTTCTACCAACATGAAGCCGTCGGGGACGGAAGCTTCGGGAGCGACGATGGATTCGCGGAGATGCGCGGCGCTGCGGCGGGCGCCGATAGTGGTGAGTTCGGGGCCGAAGCCGGAGCCGTCGCCGGAGATCATGTGGCATCCGGCGCAGCCTTTGGTCCGGTAGATCTGGCGGCCGTGCTGCGCGTTGCCGGGGACGGGCTCAACGGGAATGGATCCGAGGCTGGTGACGTAAGCGGCGACGCTGGCGAGTTCGCGCGGATTCAACTGCCAGGCGCCGGGCATTTCGGGCGGGAGTCCGTTGCCGATGAGCTCGCGGAGAGCGGCGTCGTTGGCGGCGTGGTCGAATTTGGCGCGGTGGAGATTGGGGCCGCGTCCCCCGGTGCCGGTTTGTCCGTGGCAGACGGCGCATTGTGATTCGAAGAGCCGCTGGCCGAGGACGGGGTCGCCGACGGGGAGAGGGTCGGGAGGCTGCGCGAAGGCGAGGGGAAAGAGGAGAGAGCAGAAAATCGAGCGCACGGTATGGATATTGTACTGGTCCGTGAGGGCGGAGGGAACGGAGTGTTGCCCGCTCCCTCACGGTCGCGGCTCGGTTACGAAGGCAGCAGTTCCCAATAGCCGGTGCGGCCGAAGGGATAGATGACCACATGTTTGACGAATGTGCCGCGGGCGTCGCTGACGCGGGCGCCGTCGGGATACGCTTCGCCGGGAACGGAATAGTAGATGTTGCCGACGTTGAGTCCGCCGACGGGATCGTTGGTGGCCGCGGGCGGTGGGGCCGGAGGATCGAACGGGGGGAAGTCCGCCGGATTGGTGGAGACTTTGATGGCTCCGGGCGGCGGATGCAATGGGTCGTATGGTGTGAGGGTGCTGCCTGGTTGCGTGAGTCCCGGCGCGATCTGCACCGGCGGCTGCAATGCGCTGGGGACCCAGGTGTAGCCGTACGCTACGCGAAGCTTCATGACTTTGTAGGCGTCCCAGCCCCAGATCAAAATTTGGGTGTCGATGAGGAAGCCTTTGGTGGCGAGCTGAACGGCTCGGGTTTGACGCGCTTCCTCGGATTCGTAAGCGGCGAGGGCCGGGTTCAGCGGCGTTTTGCTGTTGCCGCCGGGCGCGCCGGGCGGGTTGTAGGATCCGCCGGTTGCGCCGTCGAGGAGCTCGCGGAGTTCGGGCGGCTGCGAGAGGTAGTACGCCCGATCGAACTGAGTGATGATTTCGTTTTCAGTCATAGTTGGGAATTTCCTTTCGATCGGAATTTAGCAGGCAGTGGTGTGAGAGTGAATTGTTGGTTTCCTCTAAAGTGTTGAAAATGGGGTAAACATATTTTCGGCTTTCGCGTGAATGGGGTAGATTATATTTTCAACCACCGATGAACACAGATGGACGCAGATAAGAAAAAGTCAACACAGGCACGAATGCCTGTGCTACATGTTCTCCTCTTCTTCGTCCTCGTGGCCGTTGTGGTAGGCCAAGAGGGCGTCGCTGTAGCGCTGTTCGTGGTCGAGGAACTCCTCTATTTCTTTTTCTGTAAAAACGAAGCCATCTTTTGCGGGGTCATAAGGAAGTCCTTTGTGTTCAGCGAGGGCGGAGAGGCGGGAGGCATCCCAGAGGTGCCCCTTCTCCTCGGAGCGGCGCTCTTTTTGGAGTTGGCGGAGCTGTTTGAGGGTGCTCTCGAAGGCGCGGGTTAACCGGTGGCGGTGGGTGCTGAGGCTGGTTAGGGAGCGCATTTGGGTGTCGAGCGTGAGGTTTTCGTCGGGGTTGGTGAACAGCGCCTCTTCGAGGCGGTTCACGCGGTCGAGGTGCCAGGAGTTGTTTGCTAAGGTCCGGACCAGTTGTTGTTCGGTTGGGCCTTGGGGTTGGTATTCGTTCACGAATGAATCCAGGTGGCGCTGAAACGCGGCCGGGTCGTCGGATGGGAGGAGCAGAGCCTTCGCTGAAAGTCCATGTTTCAATGCGTTTTGCGACGAGCGGGCTTTGCCTTCGGGTGTGACTGGCCCGGTGGAATGTTTGGAATTTTCGCGGTTGATAGTCGTACGATTTGTGGTCAAAGACATAGAGAACCTCCGACGCGATTTTCGGTCGACGGAGGTTCGGATCAATATGTGCGTTCCCGGGAAGTTATTGAGGGGCGGGCGAAAATATTTTTCGAACTTTTGTCACTACTGAAAGATCACCGCTTTTTTGCTAACGCCTCATTCAGCTTTTGGCGCGCTTTATCGTCGGTGGGATCAAGGCGGAGAGCTTCCTGAAATTGGTGGATCGCCTCGTCGAGACGTCCCTGCGCCAGGCGGACGGTTCCGAGTCCCCAATAGGCGTTCTCGAGTGTGGGAACGATCTCCTGCGCGGCCTGAAATTCGCGGGCCGCTCCCTCCCACTCCTCGAGATTCAGGAGCGCGTTCCCATAGTTGTTTCGCGCCTCCCCGTTACCCGGATCCAACTCGACGGCTTGGCGCAGATAGTCAGTAGCTCCGAGAACATCGCCGCGGCGGGCCATCATGCCGCCGTAATTGTTAAAGGCAACTGACGACGGATCGGTGGCGATGCAATAACTCCAGAGCGTGTCCGAATCGTGCCAGACGTCGACCTGTTGCCAGGTGAGGAACATGAGCGATCCAGCGATCAGTACGGCGGCGGTGGCGCCAATGGCCTTTCCGGTCTTGCCTCCGGAGGTCCAGACCAGAAGAAAGATAATTCCGGCGAGTAACGCCCAGCCGAGGCACGCGAGGTAGCTGTAGCGATCGGCTGTGATCTGGCGGCCGTTGTGAAAAATCCCGAGCACGGGAAGCAGGGTGACGGCATAGGCAGCCGCAACGGCGGGTATTGCGGGAAAGCGGCGGCGCAGGATCAGGGCCGCGGCGACAATCCAGATGACCACCACAGCGCTGAGCTGGAAGGACAGCCCGCGCGGATCGATACGCTGCGGGGTCATGGCGTGCATTGGGGACAGATGGAAGGGCCAAACCGTTTTCCACACATAGAACGCCAGCCCGTAAATGGTAACGGCGAAGCGGCCGAAGGGCGTGATGTGGGACATAGAGCCTCCGGCCTCTTCGAAACCGATGTAAAGCGCGAGTGCGCTATCGAGCGCGCTGAGGACGAAGAACGGGATCTTCTCGATCCAGACGCGGCGGGCTTCGCGGCCGAACCAGCGGCCCGGCCCTCCGCCCAATCGCTTCAGCGGATAAATGTCCAGGATCAGGAGAATCACCGGCAGGGTGACGATCATTTCCTTGGAGAGGCATCCGAGGACGAAGAGAGCGAAGCAGCCCCAGTAATATTTGCGCTCGATGGGGCGCTCCGGCGGATGCTGGACGCCGCGGAGATAAACCAGAATTGCGAGCAAATAGAAGAAGCCGGAAACGAGGTCGCGGCGCTCGGTGACCCAAGCCACCGATTCTACGCGCAGAGGATGCACGGCGAAGATCATCGCGGCGAAGAGTGCGCCGACGGGAAGGTGCTGGCGAAGATCGGCGGAGGTTTCGGGAATGGCGCGGCGCAAAAGGGCGACGGCCAGGAAGTAGAAGATCACGGCGTTGGCGGTGTGCCACAGGAGATTGGTGAGGTGGAAGCCGAACGGATCGAGTCCCCAGAGGTTGTAGTCGAGGCCGAAGGTCATCCAGGTGATGGGGATGTAGCGATTGAGCAGGTGCGAGGTCCACATCCAGTGGAGCTGGGTGAAGCCGAGGCCGCGGAAGCTGGTGTTGTCGAGAAAATTGACGCCGTCGTCCCAGTCGACGAAGTCGTTGCGGAGCGCGGAAAGAAACGGGATGAGGCTGAGCAGCGCGATGCTGACGGGGAAGAGACGGTAGAGGCGCGAGTCTTTCACTTTGCGACTTCCCGTGCCTGGGCGCCCGATTGTTTCAGGCGGCGGGCTGCTTCCAGGTTGTCCTGAGCCGGTTTATAGCTGGGATCAATGAAGAGGGAAGTTTCGAATTCGTGGATGGCCTCATCGAGTTTTCCTTTTTCCATGAGTACGTAGCCGAGTCCGGTATGCGCGTTGACCAGATCGGGTTTCTGCGCGAGGGCGATGTGGAACTCCTGCTCGGCATCGTCCCACTCGTGAAGCTGCAGCATGGCTCCGCCGAGGTTGGTGTGCGAGAACTCAAAGCGCGGATCCATTTGGATGGAGTAGCGGAACTGTTCGATGGCCGCGACGGTGTTGCCTTGATGAACGTAGGCGAGTCCGAGATTGTTGAAGGACATGTAGGAAGGGTCGACGGAGTTGGCGTAGGTCCAGAGCGTGGTGGAATCCTGCCAGACCGCGGACTGGCGCCAGGTGAGGAATCCGAGGAGGGCTATCAGGGCTACGGCGGCAGGCGTGGCCAGGAGTGGCGACGCGGCGCGCAAGAGTGCGTGCGCCACTTTGCAGGTGGTGGGAGGTGGGGTGTGGGTCGTAGGAAAAGCGCCGGGCAGAAGCCCGGCTGCGGGCTGAAAGCCCGGCCCCACATCAGAGAGTGAGGGCGCCTCGGGGGGGGAATCCCAGAGGAGCAGGACGGCGCCGGCGAGCAGCGCGAAACCGAGGCAGGCGAGATAGCTATAGCGGTCGGCGACGATCTGGCGGCCATTGTGAAAGAAGCCGAGCACGGGAATCAGCGTAACGCCGTAAGCGAGGGCGGCGGCGGGGATGGCGGGGAATCGGCGGCGGAAGAGAAGCGCGGCGGCGACGATCCAGATCACCACGACGATGCTCAACTGCAAAGGCAAGGCGCGGATATCGATGCGATGCGGCGTGAGGGCGTAGAACGGTGACAGGTGAAAGGGGAGAACGGTCTTCCAGAGATAGAACGCGAGTCCATAAACGGAGATGGCGATGCGATAGAGCGTATTGATGGCGGCCATGCTGGCGGTGACTTTTTCCTGGTGGCCGATGTAGAGGGCGAGCGCGCTGTCGGCGAGGCTGATGGCGAAGAAGGGTAGTTTCTCCAGCCACACGCGCGATGCTTCGCGTCCGAACCAGCCGGCGCGCAATCGGCCGAGCGGGTAGACGTCGAGGATGAGGAGAATCACCGGAAGGGTGACGACTATTTCTTT
The DNA here is from genome assembly GCA_035632375.1 of Bryobacteraceae bacterium. Lineage (GTDB taxonomy): Bacteria > Acidobacteriota > Terriglobia > Bryobacterales > Bryobacteraceae > Palsa-89. The sequence goes on from DASQGY010000353.1 coordinate 12,391, forward strand.
GGAGAGAATGCCGAGGAGGAAGAGGGCGAAGCAGGCCCAATAGTTGCGTGGGGCCAGACCGCGCTCGGGCGATTTGCGCACGCCTCGGATGTAGACCAGGATCGCGGCGAGATAGAAGAATCCGGAAACGACGTCGCGGCGTTCGGTGATCCAGGCGACCGATTCGACGCGGAGCGGGTGAATGGCGAAGACGAGGGCGGCGAAAAATGCGGCGAGCGGGATGCGGGCGCCGATGGTTTCCGAGGGCGCGGGAATCGCCCACTGAAAGAGCTGGCAGGCGAGGAAATAGAACAGGACGGCGTTGGCGGCGTGCCAGGCAATGTTGGTGAGGTGATAGCCGAGCGGCTCCATTCCCCAGATCGAATAATCGAGGCCGAGGGTCATCCAGGTGATGGGGATGTAGCGGCCGAGCAGGTGGGAGGTCCACATCCAGTGGATCTGATCGGCGCCGAGCCCGCGGTAGGCTTCGTTTTCGAGGAAGTTGGTTTCGTCGTCCCAATTGACGAAGTCGTTGCGGAGGGCGGGGAGGAAGGCGATGAGGGTTAGCAGCGCGATGGTGATGGGGAGGACTCGGTGGAGGCGCTGGGGGAGCACTTCTGAGATTATCGCAAGGCGGGTTGGATAGGAGATTCCTGTAGTGCGAAGAGTGGGACACCGACTTAGCGCGCTACCAGATTTCCTGGCGTTCACAAGAGTGTGAACGCGGCACGCAAGAGTGCGTGCGCCACAAAGAGCGGGCCAGAAGGCCCGCTGCAGCCTGAAAAGGCTGCCCCACAAAAAAACCAACACAGGGACGAATGAGGCTGCTGAAAAAGGTGTTGGCCTCCGCTCCCTCACGGTCGCGGCTCGGCAAAAGGCAATGCAGGCAGGACAGGTCAGGGCTTTTGCGACAGGGCGGCGTCGAGGTTGCGGCGGGCGTCCTGGTAGGCGGGGTTGATGCGGAGGGCTTGCTCGAAATGGGCGATGGCCTGTTCGCGTTGGCCGTCGAGGGCGAGGGCGCACCCGAGGCCGTTCTCGGCGAACTCGCGGGCCTCGCCGAGATCGAGGACCTTTTGGTATTCGGCGATCGCTTCGCTGGTTCGATGGAGAGCGAGCAGGGCGCTGGCGAGATTCAGATGAGCCGGCGCATAGTCCGGCTTTAGGGTTGTCGACCGGCGCAGCCATTCGATGGACCAAAGAACGTCGCCTTCCTGGACCAGAAGATTGCCCATTTTCGAGTAGGTCAGATACGAAGGCTCGACGGCGAGGGCATGGGACCACAGAGTGTCGGAATCGTGCCAGATTTTCGTCTGGCGCCAGGTGAGGATGCCGAGCGCGAGGATCGCACAGGCGGCGATGCTGGCGATGATTGCACGCCTCCGGGACATAAGGCTCGCGAATGCTGCTGCAGCGACGAGCGCCCAGGGGAGGCAGGACAAATAGCTGTAGCGATCGGCGGCGATTTGCCGGCCGTTGTGGAAGAGTCCGGAGACGGGGATCAAGGTGATGGCGTAGGCGAGCGCGGCGGCGGGGAGCGCGGGGAAGCGGCGGCGGAAAAGGAGAATGATCGCGATGGCGGCTAGTACGCACGCGGCGCTCGACAGGAACGGTGCGCCCAGCGGATTCACTCGCTCGGGCGTTAGTGCATAGATCGGCGTCAGGTCGATGGGCAACAGAGTTTTGCGGACATAGAATGCGAGGCCGTAGGTGATTATGGCGAGGCGGTCGAAGAGGCCGAGGTGGGCGATGGTCTCCGCAGTTTTCTCGCGATAACCGTTGTAGAGGGCCATGGCGCTGACGGCGAGCGCGATTACGAAGAACGGGATTTTCTCGATCAGGATGTTGCGCGCGGTGGTACGGTTGAATCGGCGCAATGGGTAAAGATCGAGAATCAGCAGGATGGCGGGGAGCGTGACGGCGATTTCCTTGGAGAGGACGGCGAGGGTGAAGAGGGCGAGGCTGGCCCAGTAGTGCTTCACGCGGATGGCGCGCGGCGGATCGTCGGGGACGCCGCGGAGATAAATCAGGATGGCGAGGAGATAGAAGAATCCGGAAACGAGGTCGCGGCGTTCAGTGATCCAGGCGACCGATTCGACGCGGAGGGGATGGACGGCGAAGATCAGTGCGGCGAATAATGCGGCGATGGGGGTCGCGACGCCGACGCCGGTTCGTCGGAACAGCGCGAGTGCAACGAAGTAGAAAAGGACGGCGTTGGCGGCGTGCCAGATGAGACTGGACAAGTGATAACCGAGCGGGTTCATGCCCCAGAGGCAATAATCGAGGCCGAGGGTGATCCAGGTGATCGGGACGTAGCGGCCCAAGAGGTGCGTGGTCCACATCCAGTGCAATTGGGTCCAACCGAGGCCGCGGAAGTTCGGGTTGTTGAGGAAATTCGTCTCGTCGTCCCAGTTGATGAAGCCGTTGCTGAGGGCGGGGAGAAAGGCGAGGAAGGCGAGCGCGGCGATGGCGACGGGGAGCAGACGGGCGAGTCGCTGGGCGGGGAATTTCAAGAGATCATCGTAGCAACGGAATCGGGCGAGGGCCGGATGGAGGGCGTACAATCAGGTGTCATGAGGCTTTGCGGAATCCTATCGCTCTTATTGTGTGCGGCAGCGGGGCCGGGCGTGGCGCAACCGCGCGTGTTCACGTCCGCCGACTACGCGCACGCGGAAAAATTCATGGGATACAACACGACGCCGCTAGTGATCGATGCGGCGGGGCGTCCGACTTGGATCTCCGGCGAGCGATTCTGGTTCCGCAACACGACCGTGCAGGGAAACGAATTCGTACTGGTGAATGCGGCGACGGGCGCGAAAGGGCCGGCGTTCGATCAGGCGAAGATCGCGGCGGCGTTGTCGAAAGCGGCGGGAACGAGCTACGACGCGTGGCATCTTCCGTTCAACGATTTCGAATTCTCCGATGACGGGAAGAGTATTTCGTTCAGCGTGCGGATGCGGCGATATACGTGCGAGCTGGATGGATCGCAGTGTAAGGCGGAAGGCGGAGGCGGCGGGCGCGGGGTCTCGGCGCGCAACACTGTACTCTCGCCGGATAAAAAGACTGCGGTATTCATCCGTGATTACAATCTGTGGGCGCGGGATGTGGCTTCGGGCAAAGAAACGCAACTCACCACGGATGGCGTGAAAGATTTCGGCTACGCGACAGACAACGCCGGGTGGGCGACGAGCGAGCGGCCGATTGTGTTGTGGTCGCCGGACTCGAAGAAGATCGCGACTTACCAGCAGGATCAGCGCGGCGTAGGAGAGATGTACCTGGTGAGCACCAAGGTGGGGCATCCGGAATTGCGCGCGTGGAAATATCCGCTGCCGGGCGATGAGGTGGTGACGACGATCCAGCGCGTGATCATCGATCTGGGCGGCGGATCGCCGAAAGTCGTGCGCTTGAACATGCCGGCCGATCAGCATCGTTCGAGTCTGTGCGACAACATCGCCTGCCGCGGCGGAGAGTGGGCGGACGTGCAATGGAGCGCTGACGGGCGGCATCTGGCGTTTGTTTCGACATCGCGCGATCACAAGCGCGAGCAGCTACACGTAGCCGATGCGGCGACGGGCGCGATCCGCGATGTGATGGAGGAATCGACTCCGACGTTCTTTGAATCCGGTAACGGGCGCGTGAACTGGCGGTATCTTCCGGGATCGAATGAAATCCTGTGGTTTTCCGAGCGCGACAATTGGGGACATCTTTATCTTTACGACCTGGACACGGGCAAGCTGAAGAGTCAGGTGACCCGCGGCGATTGGAATGTGACGCAGTTGCTGCGCGTGGACGAGAAGAACCGGATGCTGTATGTGCTCGGCGTGGGGCGCGAGAAGGGCGATCCGTACTACGTCCACTTCTATCGGATCGGGATGGACGGCAAGAATCTGAAGCTGCTTACGCCGGAGGACGCGAATCACGATGTTGCGCTCTCGCCTTCGGGTAATTTTTTTGCGGACGTTTACTCGAAGCCTGATGTTCCGCCGGTCGCAGTTCTGCGCGATTCGGACGGGAAGCTGGTGAGCACTTTCGAGAAGGCGGATGCGTCGCGACTGGCGGCCGCGGGATGGAAGCCGCCGATTTCGTTTACGGTGAAAGCGCGTGACGGCGTGACTGACTTGTACGGGTTGATGTTCCAGCCGACGAATTTCGACGCATCGAAGAAATATCCGATCATCAATCACATTTATCCGGGGCCGCAAACCGGGAGCGTAGGCAGCCGCAGTTTCTCGGCGGCGCGCGGCGATTGCCAGGCGCTCGCGGAATTGGGATTTGTCGTGGTAGAGATCGACGGGATGGGGACGCCATGGCGATCGAAGAAATTCCACGAAGCCTACTTTGGGAATCTCGGCGATAACACGCTGCCGGATCAAGTGGGCGGGATGAAGCAGCTCGCGCAGCGGTACTCGTGGATCGACATCGATCGGGCGGGGATCTATGGGCACTCGGGCGGCGGATTTGCGACGGCGGACGCGATGTTCCGCTATCCGGACTTTTTCAAGGTGGGGATTTCCGAGGCGGGTAATCACGACAATCGCGAGTATGAGGATGATTGGGGCGAGAAGTGGCAGGGCCTGCTGGAGAAGAAGGCCGACGGGTCGACGAATTACGACAATCAGGCGAACCAACTGGTGGCAAAAAATCTGAAGGGTCACCTGCTGCTGGCGCACGGGACGATGGATAACAACGTGCCGCCGTACAACACGCTGCTGGTGGTGAACGAACTGATCAAGGCGAACAAGGATTTCGATCTGCTGCTGCTTCCGAACCGGAATCATGGGTTCGGGAACGAGCCGTACATGGTCCGGCGGCGCTGGGATTATTTCGTGCGGTACTTGCTGGGCGCGGAGCCGCCGCAGGGGTATGAGTTGCGGACGCCTCCGCCTCCGCCGGATAATTTCCGGGGGCAATAGTCTACGAATGTGCACGTCACTTGACGGGCACTTGTTTGCTTAGTCATAATGAAACGCTACGTAGCGTAGCATTATGAAAACTGCAACGACGAAAAAGCGAGTTGACGCGGCGCGGAGTTGGGGCGTTCGGAGGCAGGCGCGGACGCGCGATCGGGTGCTGGCCGCTGCGGCCCGGATACTGCGCCGGCGGGGGTATTCCGAACTCACGATGGAGGGCGTCGCGACTGAGAGCGGCGCGGCGAAGACGACGCTGTACCGGCAATGGCCCACGAAGGCGGCGTTGTGCATGGATCTTTATCTGGACATCGCCGGGCGCGAGTTGAAAATTCCGGATACGGGGAGTGTGGCCGGCGATCTGCGGCACATTTTTCATACCGTGGTGCATCTGCAGACGCGCACGGTGGCCGGACCGGCGTTTCTGGGATTACTGACGGAGGCGCAAGTGAATCCGGAAACGCGGCAGGCGTTTCTTGCGGAGTTCGCGGAGAGGCGGCGGGAAGTAACGAGAGCGGTACTGAGGCGCGCGATGGAGCGCGGGGAAATTCGTCGGGGTACGAACATCGATGTGTTCATCGATGCGCTGGGCGGCGCTTGCACGTTCCGGCTGCTGCAAGGTCATGCACCGCTGACCAATGGTTTCGCGAATGCTCTCATTCGGCTGCTGCTGGAGGGCTGTAGCGTGAGGAGGCAGGGATGATTCGACGCTGTACTGAGGGCGACGTGGCTACGATCGAAGCCATCATCAATGATGCCGCGGAGGCTTATCGCGGCGTGATTCCGGCGGACTGTTTTCATGAACCGTACATGGCGCGCACGGACCTCGAGAGCGAGATCGCGGCGGGGGTTGAGTTCTGGGGATGGGAGGAAGGCGGCGAACTTGTGGGGGTGATGGGCATCCAAGGCGTTCGAGATGTCACGCTGATCCGGCATGCGTACGTGCGGAGGGCGCATCAAGGTGAAGGCATCGGAGGGCGGTTGCTCGGATTCTTAGAGGAGCAGACGCGGGGGCCGTTGTTGATCGGGACTTGGGCTGCTGCGGAGTGGGCCATTCGTTTTTATCAGCGGCACGGGTTTCGTTTACTTTCTTTGGCAGAGAAGAATGAACTGTTGCCGAGGTATTGGAGGATTCCGGAGCGGCAGAAGGAAGTGTCCGTGGTGTTGGCGCGTTAGGTGGGTTGTCGGAGGGACTGGTAAAATCGAAGCGGAGAGTTCACTCGATTCCCCATGCAATTTGATTACACGCCGGAGCAGATCCAGCTTCGCAAGACAGTACGGGAATTTGCCGAGGCTGAGATTCTGCCGCACGTGCTGGAGTGGGACGAGGAGCAGATTTTTCCGCTGGAGGCGATCAAGAAGGCGGGAAAGATGGGGCTGCTGGGCGCGATTTTCCCGGAGGAACTGGGCGGCTCGGGCCTGGGCTACATCGAGTACGCCATCATCATCGAGGAACTGTCGCGGGTGGATCCTTCGGTGGGGTTGATTGTCGCGGCGCACAATTCGCTATGCACGAATCACATTTTTCTGGCCGGAAACAAAGAGCAGCACGAGAAATACATTCCGAAGCTCGCGAGCGGCGAATGGATCGGGTGCTGGGGACTGACCGAGCCGGAATCGGGCTCCGATGCCGGCGGCATGCGCACGAAAGCGGTGAAGCAGGGACAGTGCTGGGTGCTGGATGGATCGAAGACGTTCATCACCAACGCGCAGTACGCGAATGTGTGCGTAGCGATCGCGATGACCGATCGCGCGGCGTCGCATCACGGGGCGTCGGCATTTATTTTGGAGACGGGCATTCCGGGGTTTCGCGCCGGCAAGAAAGAAAACAAGCTGGGCATGCGCGCGAGCGCGACGGGCGAGCTGATTTTTTCCAATTGCCGCGTGCCGGAGTCGCAGCTACTGGGCAAGCAGGGCGAGGGGTTCGTCGACAGCCTGCGCATTCTGGACGGCGGTCGCATTTCGATCGCAGCGCTGGCGGTGGGGACGGCGGAAGGCGCGTATGAAGCCGCGTTGAAATATTCCAAGCAGCGCAAACAATTCGGGCGGCCCATCTCCGAGTTCCAAACGATCCAGAACAAGCTGGCGGATATGGCGACGGAGATCGACGCGGCGAGACTGCTGACGTATCGCGCGGGATGGATGAAGGACCACGGGCAGCGCGTGACCAAAGAATCGTCGATGGCGAAGCTGTATTCGTCGGAAGTCGCGGTGCGCGTGACGAATGAAGCGGTGCAGATCCACGGCGGGTACGGGTTCATCAAGGACTACCCGGTGGAGAAGTTTTATCGCGACGTGAAGTTGTGCACGATCGGCGAAGGGACCAGCGAGATCCAGCGGATGGTGATCGCGCGGCAGCTTTTGAAATCCGAGAATTAGCCACAGATGAACACAGATAGACACAGATGGAACCAAGAAGGCTTGTCTGGATTCTTCTGTGATTGATCTGTCCGCAAGAATCCTGGCTGGGGATCTGCGTGCGATCGCACGGGCAGCGACGCTCATTGAGAATCGCGCGGAGCGGGCGCATTCGCTATTGCAGGAACTTTTTTCGCACACGGGAAAGGCTACGGTGATCGGCATCACTGGGGCGCCGGGCGCGGGCAAGAGCACGCTGGTGGATAAGATCGCGCATCAGTTGCGCTCGGAATCGAAGCAAGTGGGGATCATCGCGGTGGATCCGACGAGTCCTTACACGGGCGGCGCGATTCTGGGCGATCGCATACGCATGCTCAGCCATCATGCGGATCCGGGCGTGTTTATTCGTTCGATGGCGACGCGCGGGTGGCTGGGAGGGCTGGCGGCGGCGACGACAGATATGGCGCTGCTGCTCGATGCGGCGGGGCGCGATTTCGTGCTGGTGGAAACGGTGGGCGTGGGGCAGGATGAAGTGGAGATCGCGAAGCTGGCCGATGTTACGGTCGTGGTGCTGGTGCCGGGGATGGGCGACGATGTACAGGCGATCAAGGCGGGGATCATGGAGATCGCCGACGTATTTCTGATCAACAAATCGGATCTGCCCGGCGCGGACCGGCTGGAGCGCGAGATCAAAGCGATGCAGAGTCTTTCGACGCGCAAGGACGGATGGGTACCGCCGATTGTGCATACGGTGGCCGCCGATGGCACCGGGATCGCGGACGCGCTGGCTGCGGTACGATCATTTCTGGCCGGCGGCGGGGCGAAGGATCGCGCAGTGGCGAATTGGAACCTGCGGCTGCGCGAGATGCTGCGCGAGCGGCTGTTGGAACGCTACGCGAACATGGATTTCGACTCGGCTGCGCGGAGGATTGCCGCGAGGGAGCGCGATCCGTACTCGATTATCGATGAATGGCTTCAGAAATGACCGGCGCGGGTAAATTCAAAATCGATCATCTGGGGATCGCGGTGCGGTCGCTCGATACGGCGCTGGAATTTTACCGGGATCAGCTCGGGCTGGAAGTGAGTTTGCGCGAAACGGTAGCGGCGGAGAAGGTAAATGTCGCGATGCTGCCGCTGGGTCAACCGCGGATCGAGCTGCTGGAGGCGACCGAGCCGGATTCGGTGATCGGGAAATTCGTGGACAAGCGCGGCGAGGGATTGCATCACGTGGCGATCCAGGTGCCGGATTTGAATGCGGCGGTGGAGCGGCTGAAGTCGAAAGGCGCGCGGCTGCTGAACGATCCGAGGCCGGGCGCCGGCGGACATCTTTATGTGTTTGTGCATCCGTCGTCGACGGGTGGAGTTTTGCTGGAGCTGATTCAGGAATGAGGCCAGGCATTTTATGAAACCGGCGATCGGCATTATCGGCGGCAGCGGGCTGTATTCGATGCCGGGATTCGAAGCGCACGAGGAGGTGCTGCTGGACAGTCCATGGGGGCGGCCATCGGATGAATTTGTGGTTGGGCGGCTGGCCGGCAAGGACGTCGCGTTTCTGGCGCGACACGGGCGCGGTCATCGCATTTCGCCATCGGAGCTGAATTTTCGCGCGAACATTTACGGATTCAAACAGCTCGGCGTGGAGCGGATTATTTCGCTGAGCGCGGTGGGGTCGCTGAAGCGGGAACACGCGCCGCTGAAGTTCGTGATCCCGGATCAATTCTTCGATCGCACGCGCGGCCGGGTGTCGACGTACTTCGGCGAGGGGCTGGTGGCGCACATCAGCTTCGCGCATCCGATTTGCCCGCAGCTTGCCGGCGTGATGCATCAGGCTTGCGTGTCGGCGGGCGTGGACGCGGCCAAGGGCGGAACGTACCTGTGCATGGAGGGCCCGGCGTTTTCGACGTACGCGGAATCGAATGTCTATCGAAGCTGGGGGATGGACGTGATCGGGATGACGAATCTGCAGGAGGCGAAGCTGGCGCGCGAAGCGGAGATTTGTTACGTGACGGTGGCGATGGTCACCGATTACGACTGCTGGCACGAAGAGCACGATGCGGTAACGGTGTCGGATATCATCGCGAATTTGACCAAGAATGCCGAGAACGCGGCCAAGGTGGTGTCGGCAGCGGTGGCGGCGATGCCGGCGGATCGCGAATGCAAATGCGGATCGGCGCTGGCGCACGCCTTGATCACGGATCCGAAGACCGTTCCCGAAATCACGCGGAAGAAGCTGGAGCTGCTGGTTGGAAAGTATCTCCGCTGATCGCGCGGCTCGCGAATTGCTCGAGCAGTGTCTGGCCGGGCGGCCATGGCGCGAAGAGCTGCTGGATCCGTTAGTCGACGAAGCGGGCAACGCGGCGCTGTTTCGTGTGGTAGTGGAGCGGCTGGGCGATTTGTTCGAGCCGCGGCTGTGCGATGTTTATGCCGAACTATTTTCGGAAGTGATCGCGCGGTGCATTCCGGGAATGCATGCGGAGCATATGGCGGCGCGGTACAGGCGGGTTCGAAAGCCGCGGAAGCTGGATCGAGATCCCGAGACGGTTCGCAACGTGTTTGTGCTGTCGCGCGTGACGCTGGGCGCCGATGTCGCGATTACCAGTGTTCTGCTGGATGCGGCGAAGCAGCGCTTTCCAAAGGCGACGATTTATTTCGCGGGTCCGCAGAAGAGTTGGGAGTTGTTTGCGGCTGATGGCCGGCTGCGCCATTTGCCGATTTCTTACGGGCGCACGGCGACACTCGGAAGCCGGCTGGACATCTGGCCGGAATTGCGCGCGCAGGTTTCGAAGCCTCAGAGCATCGTCATCGATCCAGATTCGCGGCTGACGCAGCTCGGGCTGCTGCCGATTTGCTCGGAAGAAGATTATTACTTTTTCGAAAGCCGTTCCTACGGCGGCGACGGCGCGGAAACCTTGTGCCAGTTGACGCTGCGCTGGTGCGCGTCGACTTTCGGAGAGACGCGCGCTCGACCTTTTATTGAGACCGGAGTCGATGCCCGGGAATACGCGACTACGGTGAGTTTTGGCGTGGGCGAGAATCCGGAGAAAAGAATTCCCGGCGATTTCGAGAGGGATTTGCTGCGGACGTTGCCGCGGCCGGTTCTGATCGATCGGGGGGCAGGCGGTGAAGAAGCGCAGCGCGTGGAGCTGGCGGTGGCGGGAGCGGGCGAAGGAATCAGCATGTGGGACGGATCGTTTGCCGGATTCGCCGCGCATGTGCAGAAGAGCGGGCTTTACGTCGGCTACGATTCGGCGGGCGGGCACGTCGCTGCAGCTTGCGGCGTTCCGCTTGTGTCGATTTTTGCGGGCTTCGCCTCGGAGCGCATGTTCGAGCGCTGGAGGCCGACGGGCGATGGGCCGATCGAGATCGTTCGCGCCGATCGGACAGAAGATATTTTGAGCGATGCGCTTCACGCAGTCACGAGAATCACCGCGCGTTGACGACGGCTACTGCTTCTTCTTTGGTTCGAGCGGTTTTTCTTTCGTCGTCTCTTCGGGCAGCGGCTCCGGCGTTTCGAACTTGATCGTCGTCTCGGTGCCGAACTTGCGGTACGCGCGGAATTCGATATCGTTCTTGCTGAGGTAATTGTCCGTGCGGCTGGAAGTGACCAGGGCCTTGATCGGGAGCATGTACACGGCGTCGCCGATCTTAGTGAATTCGTAATCAAGCGAGGAGTGGATCTCGCGAATGGGATAACCCAGTGGCATGTCGTAAGGTACCAGGGTCACTTTGGTGACCATGTTGGTGTCCTGGTCGATGAACACCTGGCCGCGGTAGCCCGGAACGATGGTGTTCGATTTCTCGACGCTGACGTGGTACTTCGAGTACATCTGCTCGATCTCGTAGGCGAAGACATAAGTGCGGCGGCCGCGCAGCGTGGCCCAATGGTCCCAGGCGAAGCGGGTGTGCGATTCGGGATCGAAGATTTCGCGCATCATGCTGCCGAATTCGCCTTGTGAAACCGTTCCGCCCAACTGCTCCATCTTCATGTTGGTGACGGGCTGGTTGTTTACCAGGACCACCTGGTAGTCTTCGTGATTCTCGAAGTAACTGACTTTTATGGTATCGGTGTCAATGTGGCGCCAGTTGCGGCCGGTGCCGGTAGGATCGACGTCGCGACGCACCACTTCGACGCAGATGAAGTTCGGCAACTGCTTGGTGTAATTCATCACGTATTCGCGCGCAGCGTCGAGTATTTTCGCCTGCTCCATCGAATCGGGTCCGGGCATCACCGTGGTGATCTTCACCGGAGGCGGAGGCGCATCCGGCAGTTTGGCGGAAGTTTCGCCGAGATCCTTGAGCACCGCGATGGTTTTCGGGCCGGCGCCGTAATTCTGCAAGTCTTCGATGGTCTGGTCGTCCAATTTTTGGGTGAGCTTCACGTGTTTCAAATATTCGGCGACCTGCTTATCGGGCTGCTTCATTTGAACGGAGGAGCGAATAAAGGTGACGAGTTTCTCGACGGTGAGGCTCATCTCGGAGGTGGCCGCGAGAGCGAGTACCGCGACCAGGGACAGGACGTACCGCATAGTCCTATTGTCTCCCAGAATAGGGCGGAGGCGAGACAAGGCTGTCCGGCTAAGTGAATTACCAACGGGTGAGAATAGGGCATGCCATTCGATCGGCAACCGTTCCTGAAGGGCGAACTGTTGGAGCTGCGCCCGCTGCGCGTGGAGGACTTCCCTGCTCTATACGCCGTGGCGAGGGATCCGTTGATCTGGGAGCAGCATCCGGCGAGGAATCGCTATCAGGAAGAGATTTTCCGCGGGTTCTTTCGCGAAGCGATGGAATCGGGTGGAGCGCTGATCGCTAGAGACGTGAAGGATGGCAGCGTGATCGGATCGTCGCGATTCCACGGATACGATGCGGAGAACAGCGAGATCGAAATCGGCTGGACGTTTTTGGCGCGATCGCATTGGGGCGGCGTCTACAACGGCGAGATGAAGCAGCTCATGCTGCGGCACGCGTTCCAGTTCGTGGACAACGTGGTGTTTCTGATTGGGCCGCAGAACTGGCGGTCGCGGAAAGCGGTGGAGAAGATCGGCGGCGTGCTGATCGGCGAGCGGCCGGAGCGCGAGAGCGTGGTTTATCGAATCACTGCGGGCGCGTTCGGCGAGAGGCCGCTAGTTCATTAGCGCCTGGTAGACCAGCGTGCGCGTGCGGCGCCAGTAGGGAACGTCCGCCGGCTGCGGAAGCTGCGTCATCAGGACCGTGACCAGCTTTTCCTTCGGATCGACCCAGAAATAAGTGCCGGTGATTCCGGCCCAGGAGAAATCGCCGACCGAGCCGGGAACGGAGTTGCGGCCCGGCGCGACTCGAACGGCAAAACCGAGGCCGAAGCTGGTGCCCGTTTCCGGCGTAGGGCCGAAAGCATCGAGCATGATGGCCACGGGCGTGTGACGGTCGGTGGATGGAGCGAGCTGATCGGAGGTCATCAGCGCGACGGCGTGCGGGGAGAGAATGCGAACGCCATCGAGTTCGCCGCCGTTGAGCATCATCTGGCAGAAGCGCGCGTAGTCGCCGGCGCTGGAGAACATTCCGCCGCCGCCGGAAAAGACCGCGGGCTTGGCGGTGGGATCGCCTGACAGCAGGGGATTTTCCGCGAACGGATGCGCCAGGCGCGCGGCCTGCGCGGCGTTCAGATAGAAGCCGGTATCGGGCATCTTGAGCGGGCCGGTGATGTGTTCGGCGACGAAGCGATCGAGATCCGTGCCGCTGACGACTTCGACCACGCGGCCGAGGACATCGGTGGAGACGCTGTATTCCCAAGCTTCGCCTGGCTGGTGCAGCAGCGGGAGGTGGGCGATGGTCGCGACCATATCGGCGAGCGATTTGGCGGTGAAGATGGGCGCCTTTTTGTAGAGATTGTCGACTGGTGTGTTGCCGAAGATGCCGTATGTCAGCCCCGAAGTGTGGCGCATGAGATCCTGCACGGTCATGGGTCGCTTGGGTGCGGCGTGTTCAACGCCGACGGTGAGGTCCTTGAATTCCGGAAGATATTGGGCGACGGGCGCGCCGATGTCGAGCTTACCTTCCTCGGAGAGGATCACCGCGGCGACGGTGGTGATTGGTTTTGACATCGAAGCGACGCGGAAGATGGCGTTCGGCTTCATCGCGGTTTGTGATTTACGGTCCTGGAATCCGAGGGTTTCGAGCGCGGCGATCTTGCCGTTGCGCGCGATGAGCAGAACAGCGCCGGGGATGCGCTTGCTGTCGACGTCCATTTGCATTTGTTGATGGAGGGCGGCGAGGCGCTGCGTGGAGAATCCGACGTCTTCGGGCCGGGCGGCGCGGGGGAGCGATTGGGCGAACGCGGGGGCCAGGAGAGACACGAAGAGCACGGACGGCAGGAGAGTCTTGGGCATATGAATCAGTCTAGCTGGCGCGGGTTGTGGGTTGTAGGAAAACCCAACACAGGCACGAATGCCTGTGCTACAGAGGCGGGAGGTCGGTTGTGAGTTTGGGTTGTGGGGTGTGGGTTGTGGGAAAAACGGGTTAGGAAAGATCTTTGTACATTATCGTGGTGGATTCGAGTTTCGTTGAATCGAAGTTGAGGGCGTAGCGCGGGATTATGCCGGTGACTTCGTATTCCATGGATCGATAGAGCGATTCGGCGTAACCGCCGGTCACCGTGTCGAGCGTGAGCAAGGTCCGGCGGGCCTCGCGGGCTTGGTCTTCGAGGGCGGTCATCAGCGCGCGGGCGATGCCGCGGCGGCGCATGTCGGGATGCACCAGGAGTTTTTTGACCTCGGCGCGGTGCGGTTGATTCGGGGGCGTCGCCAGATCGAGTTGCACGGTTCCGACGATCAGTCCGGCGGAGCGGGCGATCACGACGCGGCGCGTTCCGGCTTGGACGGCGGGCAGTACCTGGGTGCGCCAGAAATCGGTGGCGTCACTGCGCGAGAACGGGAGGACGAAGCTGACGCTGGCTCCGGCGTGGACGCAGGCTTGCAGAACTCCGCCGAGCATATCGAGATCGGCGTCGGTATTGGCCGCGCCGGGCTGCCATCTTTCGATCTGAATGGACTGGGTCATCGATTTCATCTCGCGGGTTGGACCATGGAGAGCAGATATCGGGCCGGGCGCGTGCAGGAAAAGCGCGATGGGCCCATTAGGACATAGCGCAGGCAATCGCCTTTTTGCAGGCGGAATTTCGTTCCTTCGACTTCGATGGAGAGAACGCCGGAGAGCATCCAGAGATGGTGCTCGAGTCCGGGGAGCGGAGCGGTGTCATAGACGACGGTTGCTCCGGCGGGGAGCGCGACTTCCACGAGTTCGGCCTTGAGGTTGGGATGCGGGGGCGAGACCAGGCGGCGGATGTAACCGCTCTCCGGATCTTTCCAGATGACTTGCTGTGAGGCGCGAACGATGGTCGGCGGGCCGCTCTCGGCTTCGACCATGAGGCGCGAGGCCGTCCATCCGTATTGCGCGCACAGTCGGTTGAGCATGGTGGCGGTAGGGCTCAATTCGCCGCGTTCGAGGCGCGAGAGCGTGGCGCGGCTGATGCCGGTGCGGGCAGCGAGCGTCTGGAGAGTCCAGCCTTGCTCGGCGCGGAGCGCGGCGAGACGGCGGGCCATGCGGCGGTCGATGGGCCCGGTCTCTGTCTCTGTTGTGATCTGTTTTCTCAATACAGAGAATAATAGCACGGGAAAAACGCGCGGCGGCGTGGATTAGCGCGCACGAAAACGAGTCTCCGTGCGATCATTGAATATTGGCCTCAAATGAACGGCTGAGCGGTCGATTTTGGAGCCTGATCGCAGCCACCTTCCTCGGATTTCTCGGCTTCGGCGCAGTTCTGCCGGAACTCGCGCCACACATCCGCTACGACCTCGGCGGATCGGATCGCACTGTCGGATTTGTCATCGGAACCTTCTCCGTCATCGCCTTATGCAGCCGCCCCTTCGCCGGGCGCATTGCCGATCATAAGGGCCGCAAGCGCGCCTTTCTCACTGGGCTCGGAAGCTGCACGCTGGCCGGCGTCGCGTATCTGTTGCCTCTCGGCGTCGGTGGTATGTATCTCGGGCGCATGTTCCAGGGAATCGGCGAAGCATGTCTCTACACCGGCGCTGCGGCATGGTCCATCGAATTAGCTGGGCTGCACCGCAGCGCTCGCGCGCTTGGCTACCTGAGCAGCGGAATCTGGGGCGGCGTCGCCGCGGGCCCGCTGATCGGCCAAGTGCTGGGCTCGTTCGAGAATGCGGCGCGATTCCAAGTAATCGCGGGACTGACGGCAGCGCTTTTTCTGAGCCGAGTGCCGGAGGACTACCGGCCATCGATCCATGCCCGGCGGCCCGGATGGATGCGGCGATCTCTGATACCGGCCGGGATCACGGTGGGATTCGTGAATGTACATTATCCGGTGATCACGGGATTTCTGATTTTGCATCTGGCGCGGCACAGCAATGCCGGGCAGGCTGCTTTTTCGGCGTACGCGGCGTTCGTTCTGCTTTCGCGATTCTTCCTGGGAGGTTTGCCGGATCGCATCAATCCACGGATCACGTTTTATACCGGCATTTCGTGCATGGCGGTGGGTCTGGCGATTCTGGCTGCGGGACCGGCGTGGATCTGGGCAGTCACGGGTGCAGGGCTGCTGGGATTGGGATTCTCGTTCCCGTGGTCCTCAGTAGCGTCGACCGTGCTGCGAAAGAGCGCGGATGGAGAACGCGGATCGACGGTGAGCGTCCTCAGCGCGTTTTACGACATGTTCGTGGGCATGAGCTCTTTCTCCGCCGGGATGGTGGCGAACCGCTTCGGCTATGCGGCGGCGTTCGTGATGGCGATTGTGGCGCTGGGTGCAGCGGCGATCGCCGGGCGGTTCGTGTTCGCCGCAGAAAAAGAAGGAGCGCTTTCCGGGCCAGCGGAGGCGGAACTCGCGGCGGCGCCGGCATCCGATTAGGCCGGCGATTATGCCGAACGGGCTGTGGCGATCTCGCCGCTCTCCGAGAAGAGGCTCTCCAGCGCCCGGCGCAATCGCGAAAACTGAAACTGGAATCCGGTGGATAGCGCCACCTTCGGTATGGCGCGCTGGCTGGCCAGGATTGCGCCGGCCATTTCTCCCATCGCCATCTTCAGCACAAAACTTGGAACGGGCAGGATCGCCGGCCGATGCACGGTCGCGGCCAGGTCGCGCGTGAATTGAGCGTTGGTCGCTGGATTCGGCGCCGTGGCGTTGATGGCGCCGCGCAACGTCGTATTCTCAATGGCGAAAAGAACCAGGTTGATCCAATCGTCCAGATGAATCCAAGGCATCCACTGCTTGCCGCTGCCGAGGCGTCCGCCCACGCCCGCGCGGAACGGCGGGAGCATTCGTGCCAGCACGCCGCCATCGCGGCCGAGAACAAGGCCGGTGCGGATCAGCACGACGCGAATGCCCAACGACTCGGCGAGCAAGGCGGCCTGTTCCCAATCGATGACCACGCGCGCCAGGAAGTCGCCGCCGGGCTCGGATTGCTCGTCCAGAAACTCGTCGCCGCGAGAGCCATAGATCCCGACCGCGGAAGCGTTCACTAACACCTGAGGGCGCCGCGATTGTATCGAGAGAGCATTGACGATCTGGCGCGTGCTGTCGATCCGGCTGCTGCGGATGAGTTTTTTTACTTCGGGAGTCCAGCGCTGCGCGACGGGCTCGCCGGCAAGATTGATGATCACGTCGGCGCCGTTGAAGGCCGCAGCGGGCGGCTCAGCAGATGCCGATGACCACTCGGAGAATCGAACACCGGCAGGAAGATCCGCTGGGACGTGGCGGCCGAGGAAGTGGAGCGAAGCACCCTTGGAGAGCAGCGTTGAGGCGAGATGCGAGCCGAGGAATCCCTTGGCGCCGGTAAGCGTGATGTTCATTGGCCCCTGTTCCCATGGTAGTGTTCATTGCCGGCTTTGGATGAAACTACACCGTTACAATGAAAGTTGTCGTCATGAGGGCCTGGAATCGCGCGAAATTGTTGTGGGGCTATCTGCGCCATAAATCCATACTGGGCGCTTTACCGGTGGAGTACATCGTCGAAACCACGGCGAAGTGCAACCTGTACTGCCCGATGTGCCCGCGCGAAACACACAAGCAGCCGAAGGAAGACATGCCGGACGAGATCTTCACGCGGCTGGTGCGCGAATCGGGACGCAGCGCCGAGCACGTGATGCTGATCGGCCTGGGCGAACCCTTCATGGACCGCAAGATTTTCGAACGAATCGAATACTGCGCGAAGCACAACATTTCCACTTTGCTGTCGACAAACGGCACTTTCTTCGATGAGAAGACTTGCGCGCGGGTGTTGGACACGCCGCTTGAACATATCACGTTGAGTTTCGACGGCGCGACCAAGGAATCTTACGAGTACTATCGCAAGGGCGCGAATTTCGACAAGGTGCGCGATAATTTCGTTCGCTTCGCGCGGATGAAAAAAGAGCGCGGGTCCAAGGTGCAGGTGGTGGTGCAGATGGTGCGGATGGAGCGCAACGCCGGCGAGGTCGACGATTTTGTGAAGTTCTGGAGCGCAGTGCCGGGCGTGGATCAGATCCGCATCAAGGAAGATGAAACGAATCTGCTACAGCCGGAAGGCGGCCATGCTGCGCAGGACTGGAAGCATCCCTGCCATTACCTGTGGCGCGGCCCGATGTACGTGAAGCACAACGGCGACGTGTATCCGTGCTGCCAGAGCTACATGCTGGATGGCCGGCCGGTGGGGAATATCGGCGAGGCGCCGCTGGAACAGATCTGGAATTCGGCGGAGATGCAGCGCATGCGTCGTTTGCACGTGGCGGGGCAGGCGGGCGAGATCGACATCTGCTCGCGCTGCTGCACCACGATCCCGCATCCGCTGCTGGTTGCCGGGAGCCTGATCCTGCACGGGCGCACGGTGCGGAAGATGGTTCCGTGGGTGGAACGCCTGGTTTATTTTTCGAAGCTGCCCAAGTCGCTGCTGACGCCCCCGAAGAAGACGACGGCGGAATCCGAACTGGTGCAGATCGATTCGGCGCGGAAGTAGCTGGGGTTTAACGCTGCGGACCGGTAGCGGCGTGCTCGATGCTGTCCTGACCGGAGAATTGGATTTCGTACAGATGGGCGTAGAGTCCGCCCGCTCGCAGCAGCTCTTCATGGTTGCCGTGCTCGAGGATAGTTCCATCCTGCACCACGAAGATCACGTGGGCTTTTTGGATGGTTGACAGGCGGTGCGCGATCACCACGGTGGTCTTGCCTTCCATCAAGCGGTCCAATGCTTCAAAGACCAATTTTTCAGAAGATGCGTCGAGGCCGGAGCTGGGTTCATCCAGAATCAGGATGGGCGTATCGCGGATGATGGCACGGGCGATGGCGATGCGCTGGCGCTGGCCTCCGGACAACGTGATGCCGCGCTCGCCGACGACGGTGTCGTAGCCTTGCGGGAGCTTTTCGATGAACTCATGCGAGTTGGAAAGCTCGGCCGCGCGCAGGATCTCGCCACGGCTGGCGGTGGGCTTGCCGTAAGCGATGTTGGCCCAGATGGGGCCGTGGAACAAGACCGTCTCCTGCAGCACCAGGCTGATCTGCTGGCGCAGGGATTTCTGGCGGAAACTGCGCACGTCCTGGCCGTCGATGCGGACCACTCCGGATGTCGGGTCGTAGAAGCGCGGGATGAGGCTGACGACGGTGGTCTTGCCGGCGCCCGTGGGTCCGACGAGCGCGGCCACTTGTCCCGGCTCGATTCGCAGGCTGAGATCCTTCAACACCGGCGTGTCGGGTTCGTAGTGAAAGCTGACGTGCCCGAATTCGATGAGTCCTTTGAAATACGGGGCATGCCGCGCGCCGGGCATATCGTGGACCTCGCGATTCGTATCGAGAATTTCCTTGATGCGCTCGTAGCCGACGGCGGCTTTGGAATACGCGTCGGTCATCTTCGAGAGCTCCTGCATCGGCTTGTACATCTTGCCGAGGTAGAAGATGAAGACGATGAGCGAGCCGATGGACAGATTGCCGGTCATGACCATTCGCGCGCCGAACCACAGGACCAGGGCGGTTCCGATGGCCACGAGGACATCCACGAGCGGCGACAGCTTGGCCTTGAGGGTGCGCGCTTTGAGCGTCATTTCGACGCTTTCCAGGCTCTCGCCCTCCAGCCGGCGCTCTTCGTAATCCTCGCGAGCGAAGGCTTTCACCACGCGAATGGAGGTGAGAACTTCCTGGATGACGTTAACGATCTCGCCTTCTTTTTTGCGCACCTGCCGCGATGCTTTCTTGATGCGGCGCGTGTAGGAATAGACGACAGCGAAGAGAACTGGGGAGACAGAAAGCGCAACCAGCGTGAATCGCCAGTTGACGTAGAACATGACGCCGACCATGCCCACCAGGGTCATGCTGTTGATCAGAGCGCCGAGCATTCCGGAGGCGATGAAGCTTTGGATGGCATCGATATCGCTGGTGACGCGGCTGATCAGGTCGCCGGTTTGCTTGTGATCGTGATAGGAGAGCGAGAGGCGCTGGATGTGGTGGTAGAGCATCATGCGCAGGTCGTGCATTACCCACTGGCCGACGCTGGTGGTGATGTATTTCTCCGTGTAGGAACATATGGCGCCCACCACGGCGATCAGCAGCACGGCGGCGACGGCGAACTTGAGGGCGGCCATCGGATCGCTCCCGACGGTGACCATGATCAGGCGGTTGAGCCATCCATGGATGGGGCGGGAGCGGAGGACGTTGTCCAGGACGATCTTGAGGGGCCAGGGCTCCAGGAGATTGGCGATGCCTTCACCGATGACCGCGAGCAGGCCAAGCAGCAAAATTCTGCTGTGCGGCAGCAACAGACTCTTCAGATCCAGGGTCTTACGGGGGGAGTTTTCAGGGATCATCCAGGAACCTATCAGTTAGATGCAGGATGGGGGGACAACTTTCACTGAAAACGCACTTCGGGGGCGGTGGCTACTAAGGTTTGTTAATCCTGCGGCCTCAGCTGAGCAGGGCAGAAGTTGGACCGCTTGAACATCGCCTGCGCCCTGTCGTAGAAACTTGTACTCGATGCGGGACAAGCTGATGGTTGTGCTCAATTTACTGGACGGGCCCGTCAGTTTCGATCCGCGTAAGGCAAGAGTCGTGGACTGCGGTTTTGCGTGGGATCGGCGCGCAGAAGATCGCCCAGATGCTCAAGACATCCGGGCACGTCAAGCGGCCAGTGGTGGCGAGCCTTACCGCGAGATATGGACTCTCCGCCCAGGCGAAGGTGGTGCTTTCGACACGATCACAACGTAGCGCGGAGCACGTCGCGAATCGCCTGGATCACGAGTTCGGGTTGATCGCGCTGGATGAAGTGCCCGCTTTTTTCGGCGACGCGGAATTCAGCGCGCGGCGAGCGCTTCGCGAGATCCTCCTGCATTTCACGCCAGATGCGTTCCCACGCCGCCCACTTCTCCTCGCTCATCTCCGCGGTGTGCGGAAAGGACTTGCCGTGGCAGAGAACAATCATCGGTACGTTGGTGTGCCATTCGAGGCGCGCTCCAGGCTTGATCAGGAATCCCCGACGCGCAGCGTTTTCTACGGGCGGCGGATCTTGCGGATTGAGTTCCTGCCTACGGATGAGCTGCTCCTCGTGGGACGAGTCTACCATCACCAGGCCTGCCGTTTCGGCGGGATGGGTGGCGGCGAAGCGCCGCGCGAATATTCCCGAGGCCGAATGCGCCACGAGTATATAAGGTCCCTTCTCGCTGACCGCTGCCAGCAGCCGGCGCAGATCATCCACGATCTCGTCAGCCGATTGTGTCTTTCCGGGGGGATTGTCACTCTCGCCCAATCCCGCGCGATCGTAGCTACAAACGCGCGCGAACTTCGCGACCGCCGGCAGGACCTCCGACCAGTCTTTCGCGGTCCGTCCGCCTCCCGCCATCAGGACCACTACCGGAGTATTGCCGGCAATGCCTTCGCAGTCGATCGACAATCTGCGGCCGTCGATGCTGACCAGTCTTTGTGCAGCGAACCCGCACCCCCCGATCAGCACTCCGATCAAGAGCACCCTGCGCATCCTGTCCTGCATTGCTAACATTCTGATCCACTTCGCAGTTTGGCGCAACGCCAACGAACAGCAGGATTTGGCGCCGTTCCGAGTGAATCTGGTCTAAAAACCGCCCCGCTATTCGAAATGAAGCGCGTGCATGGGATCGACGGATGCGGCGCGGCGCGCGGGGATAAAATTGGCGAGCAGGCCGACGGCGGCGACGCCGAGGATAACTGCGCCGAAAATCAACGGATCGCGCGGGCTGACGCCGAACAGAAGGCTTTGCAGCAGGCGCACCGCGGCCAGGGATCCGGCGAGGCCGACGATCACGCCGATGGAGACCACGATCATCCCGGCGCCGAGGGTTTGGCCCAGAACCTGGCGCGGCTGGGCTCCGAGAGCCATCCGGATCCCGATTTCTTGGGTCCGCTGGCTGACGGCATAGGAGACGACGCCATAGATTCCGGCAGCGGCGAGGATCACGGCGACTCCGGCGAAGACGGCAAACAGCCAGGAGTATGCGCGGCGCGCCCAAATGGATTGGCCGAGACGCTCGGTCATGGTTCGAACAGCGAACATGGGAAGGTCGGCATCGATCTCACGCAGAACATTGCGGGCGGGGGCGACCAGGCTCTCCGGCTCCATCGCGGTACGCATGACGATGCTCATTCCGCTTCGGGGAAAACCACGGAGGGGAATAATGACGCTGGGCTTCATGTCCTGGTCGAGTCCATAATGTTTTTCGTCGCGAACGAGGCCGACTACGGTGACCCAGGCGCCGGTGTTGCCTTGATAGCGAATGTGCTTGCCGATGGGACTCTGGCCGGGCCAATAGTATTTCGCGAAGGTCTCGTTCACCACGGCGGATCGAGTGTACTTGAGATCCGCCTCGTCGTCGCGGAAGGGCCGGCCGGCGAGAAAGGTCATGCCAATGGCGTCGAAATATCCGGGCGTGGCCACGATCTGGAGGACGACCGGATTCTTGTCGTTGGGGCCGAGCGGTTTCGCTCCTTCGGCTTCCCAGAAATTGCCCCAATGTCCGCCGAGCGGGGGCGCTGACGTCACGCCTGCGGATTTGACGCCGGGCAGGGCGCGCATACGATTCGCCAGGTTCTCGAAAAAGTTCACGCGCTCTTCGGGCTTCTTGTACTTGTGCGTGGGGAGATTGACCGAGTAGACGAGTACGTTCTCGGGGCGGAATCCGGGATCGACGCTGAGCACCTTGCGGAAGGCCTGGACCAGCAGCCCGGCGCCGATGGAAAGAATCAAGGCAAGGCTGATCTCAAAAACCACCAGCGACGCGAGCGTGAAGCGGCGGCCTCGAGACAGAGTGGTTCGGACACCGGCGTCCTGCAGCGCGCTGCGCGTATCGATGCGCGAGGCCTGAAGTGCGGGAGCCATGCCGGAGAGGAGCGCCGCGGCTCCGGTGATGGCCACGCAGAAGAGCGCGAATCGCGCGTCCATGGAGAAAACGATCCAGCTTGGAAGAGTGTTCGGGGGCATCAGCGAGATCATGGCGCGCAGGGCGGCTGCACCCAGGAGGATACCTACGATGCCTCCGGCCAGCGCCAGGACTACGTTTTCGGTGAGCAACTGGCGGATGATGCGATTGCGCGAGGCACCGATAGCGGTGCGAATGGCGAGTTCGCGAGCGCGTGCCGATCCGCGCACCAGCATCAACGCGGTGATGTTGACGCAGGCGATCAGCAGCACCACAGCCACGCCGCCTAACAGGATGTGGCTGACGCTGCGAAAATCGCCGAGGTAGCGTTCGCGGAGATCGGTCAGGACGGGGCTGGTGATCTCGTTGACCTTCTGGCCCTGCTGGATCATGTTTTTGTGGACGCGCAACAGGTCCGCGCGGGCCTGATCCATCGAGACGCCGTGCTTGAGGCGGCCGATTCCGCTCAGATACCAACCGTTGCTGTTTTTGGGATCGCCATCGACGGCGAGCGGCGTCCACAGATCGGCGCGGTCGGGCAGCACGGCTTCGCGGGGCAGGACGCCGACGACGGTGTAGGATTCGTCGTCCAGTTGCAAAACGCGGCCCAGAATGTTGCGATCGCCCTGGAACATGCGCTGCCAGAGGTTGTAGCCGAGCATGACGACTTTGGCTCCGCCGGGGCGGTCTTCTTCCGGTAGGAAATTTCGGCCGAGCACGGGCTTCAGGCCGAGGACGGGAAGCAGGTCGTAAGTAACGTTGCCGCCGAGGACGCGCTGCACGTTGCCGCGATCGGAAAGATTGAAGCTGTCCTGGGTGAAGAAGGCCATGCCGTCGAAGGTCGCGTTGTTCTTGCGCCAGACGAAGAAATCGGGATTGGACACGCCGACATACTTCAGGTTCCACTTGGGCGCGGTTTCATCGAGGTCGATCAACTGCGCGGGTTCGGCGAATGGCAGCGACCGGAGGAAGAGCGAATTAAAAATGCTGAAGATGGCGGCGTTGCCGGCGATGCCGAGCGCGAGCATGCCGGTGACCATCAGGGTGAAAGAAAGCTTGGTGCGCATGTTGCGGAGTGCGACGCGTAAATCGGGAATAAATCCAGTCATGATTCCTCCACGGTTCCTGGGGATGCCCATCGGCTCGGCCGGTGGGGGACGGCGGATTTTTCGCAACTCTTCGGCCAGCCTTTCGCCGCCAGTTAACTCGTCAATCGCCTGGCGAGTGGCTTGCGCTTCGGGAATGCCACTGGAGCGCAGGGCCTGGCAGCGGTCTTCGAGATGCTGGGCAAGCTCGTCGACGATCTCTGACTCGCGAGCGCCATCGAGCGTGAGGCCGGCGAGGCGGCCGCGGACGATTTGTTTCCAATCAGGCAAATTCAATTCCTGTGATGCGGCGGATGGCTTCGGCGAATTGCTGCCAGCCCTGACGCTGCAGGGCGAGGATTTTGCGGCCATCGGGCGTGATCCGATAGAAACGACGGCGGCGCTGGCCTTGTTTTTCCACCCAGCGGCCCTGAATCCAGCCGCGAGCCTCGAGGCGGTAGAGCGAGGGGTAGAGGGAGGCGACCTGATAGCGCAGGGTCCCCTGGGAGCGCTGTTCGATCAACTTGCTGATTTCGTAGCCATGGCGGGGGCGGGCTTCGACCAGGGAGAGGATGAGGAGCTCGGCGGAGCCTTTCTTGAGTTCGCGGTCTAATGGTTGGTCTGCCATATGTCGTAGTTCAATATATAACAGTCCTATAGACGAAGGATCGGGTGGGTTGGTTGGGGAGAAAGTTGAGCGTAACCCGGCTGATGCGACGGCGGCGGCTCTGGGGCGCGCTGGAGCATGATATAACTGTTATACAGAGTGCGTCTAGAGTTTGATGAAGCAAAGAGCCGACTTGTCAAGCAGCAACATGGCATCAGTCTGGAAGAGGCACGTGAGATTTTCGACCAAGCATACCTCGTGGACCAAAAATGCGATGATCCTGAACAGTTTCGCGCAATCGGGTGGTGTGGCGGACGACTTTGTTCGGTGATTTTTGAAATCAGGTATGACGTAGAAGGCGAGTATTACCACTTGATCACAGCCTGGAAAGCGACGAAAGAAGAAGTGCAAAGTTATGCCGAAAACGTCTAAGAAATCTTTGTCGGCGGACGAGATCGCAGAGAAGGCCACTCGCGGCGCGGACATTTCCCATTACTTCACAAACAAGTTCACGGTTGTGCGGCCGGTCCGGCGGGTGAACCTTGACCTGACGGAAGGGATGTTGCGGGAACTCGATGCGCGCGCTGCCCGGCTGAATATCAGCAGGCAAGCGGTGATCAAGACGCTGCTGGAGCGCGCGTTGGGGGAGAATCTGCGCCGGAAAAACCGTTAAAGCCCGCTTCCTTACGGTCGCGGCTTGGTCACTTTTCACTTAGTCACACCTGGCGTTCACATGAGTGTGAACGCGGCACGCATGAGTGCGTGCGCCACGGGAATGCAGACTGAAAGTCTGCCCCGCAAGTTTATTTTTTCCAGTCGGGGAGGCGGCCCGGGGTTGGCGGGGCGCCGGCGGCGTCGAGTTGTTTTTCCAGGGCGCGGATGTCGGTCTCGATCAGGCGGCGGAGCTTAGGAATTTCCACGGCTAGCTGATCGGACGCGATCTGGTAGCTTTCGAGTGCGGTCTTGGTCGGACGGCCCGTGCTCATGCGCATAGACTGAGCGGCGGCATTGACGCGACTGGAGATGGATTCGGCAGTCGGCTCCTGGCGGCCGCGCATCACGGGATCGCCGCGAAGGACTCGGTCGATTTCGGCAAGACGTTTTTCCAGCGCGACAGTCTCTTCGCGCACCTTGGGCGAGATGCTGGGGGTGGCGTCGATCGCGCGCCGAATCGCGTTCAGGCGCGTACGAGCTTCGGTGGACGACTGCTGCGCTCCGTTGACGGCTTTCTGCAAACGGGCGAGCTTTTCCTGGAAATCCGCTTGAGCGACGCGATCGTCGCGCGTCGAGACGCCTTCGGGAACGACTTCGAACGATTGCGATCCGGCGAGCGGCGTGGTGATTCCATCGACGCGCTTGGCCAGGGTCACGGTGTATTTGCCGGGAACGACCAGCGGGCCGCGTGGCGCGCCGAAAAATCCGCCGCCTTCCTCATCGCCTCCGCCGCCTTCTTCACCACCGCCTCCACCACCGCCGCCGCGAGCGCCGCCACCACCAGCGCCACGTCCACCGCCGCCTCCCGGTCCGCCTTGTCCGCCACCGCCTCCGAAGCCGGCCGCAGCAGCAACCGGCGCTGCTCCGCGGAGATCCCAGGCGATGCGATGCATTCCTCGCGTGACCGGCGCATCGAAGCGGCGCACCGTTTTGCCACTGGCGTCGGCGACGTTCACAACAATTGCGGGCGCTTCTTCTTCGGCTTCAGCGCGAAGTTCGTCCGGCGTCGGATAGGGCGCGGTTTCGCCCTTACGCGCGGCGTCGCGCTCGCGCTGCTGACGTTCCTGGCGCTTGGTGCGCAAACCATCCTTCAAGTAATAAGTAATCTCGGCGCCGAACGCCGGATTCGGTGCTGTGTACAGTTGCTCGCCCTGGAATCCCTTGCCGTTGCCGCCGAGCGGCTGCGCGGGAATGTATGAGAGCGCATTGCGCACCGGGAACAGCGCGCTTTCGTTCTTCAACATCTCCGGCGTGACGCTGCGCAGCGGCGTGTAGTCGTCGAGGATGTAGATGCCGCGGCCGAAGGTACCGACCACGAGATCGTTCTCGCGCTTCTGGATGGCCAGGTCGCGAATCTGGATGGTCGGTAGGCCGCCGTTCAGCTTGATCCATTTTTCGCCGCCGATTGGAGTGAAGTACAAACCGAATTCGGTGCCGGCGAACAAGAGCTTCGGATTCACCGGATCTTCGGCCAGCGCATACACGCCGCCGGTTTCAGGAAGGTTGCCGGCTATGGAAACGAATGACTTGCCTCGATCGGTGCTCTTGATGATGTAAGGCTTGAAGTCGCCGTTCTGGTGGCCTTCGAAGACCACGTAGACGGTGTTGGGATCGCTCTGCGAAGCAACGATGCGCTGGACGTACGCGTTCTCCGGAACGCCGGCGATCTTGTCGATTTTGCGCCAGGTCTTGCCGCCATCTTCGGTCACCTGCACCATGCCGTCGTCGCAGCCGGCGTAGATGAGGCCTTCCTGCTTGGGCGATTCGGCGAGCGCGGAGATGTTGCCGTAGAGCGCGGTGGAGACGTTTTTCTGGACCGCGTCGACGCCCCAGACCTTGCCCATCACCGGAAGCTTGTTGCGATCGAGCTGGCGGGTGAGGTCAGGACTTATGGCGTGCCAAGTGTCGCCGCGATCATCGCTGCGATAGAGGCGCTGCGCGCCGACGTAGATGCGCGTGTGCGAGTGGGGGCTGACAAAGATGGGCGCGTCCCAGTTCCAGCGCATCGGAGGATCGTCCTTCGCAGGCTGCGGCTGGATGGATACACGCTCACCGGTACGGCGATCGAAGCGCACGAATCCGCCGTTCTGGCTGGAGGCGTAGACGGTGTTCGGATCCTGCGGGTCGACGCGGCTGTAAAAACCGTCACCGCCGTTAGTGACGAAGCAGTCCGCATTGGTGATGCCGCTGCCGTTCTTGGTACGCGAGGGGCAGCCGAAACTGTAGTTGTCCTGCGTGCCGCCGTAGATGTTGTAGAACGGCTCGGCGTTGTCGACGGCGACATCGTAGAACTGCGGGATCGGCAGGTTGGCTTTGAAGATCCAGTTCTCGGCGCGATCGAAACTCTCGTACACGCCGCCATCGCAGCCGACCATGTAGTGGTTGTTGTCCTTCGGATCGATCCAGATTTCGTGATTGTCGACGTGCTTGCTGCGGCTGGGGAGCGAGGACAGAGTGCGGCCGCCATCGTTGGTGACCGAGATGTTGACGTTCATGATATAGACGCGGTCGGGATTCGCCGGGTCGACAACGATGTGGGCGTAATACTGGCCTTGCGAATCGGAGCTGTTGCGCTTTTCCCACGTCACGCCGTTGTCCGAAGAACGATACAGGCCGCCGCGGCCTTCGTTCGCTTCCACCTGCGCGTAGATGGTACTGGGATTCGACGGCGCGTAGGCCAGGCCGATGCGGCCGAGCTCGCCTTGCGGGATTCCGCCGGTTACTTTGTTCCAGGTCTTGCCGGCGTCGGTGGATCGCCAGAGCGCGCTTTCGGGACCGCCGTGGATCAGCGTGTAATAAGTCCGCTGGCGCTGATGAGTCGCGGCTAGCAGGATGTCGGGATTACGCGGATCCATGATGACATCGGTGACGCCGGTGTATTCGCCGACCTTGATGAGACTGTTCCAGGTTTTGCCGCCGTCGGTGGACTTGTACAAGCCGCGATCGCCGCCGCCTTTCCACAGCGGGCCGGGGGCGGCAACGTAGACGACGTTGGAATCGCGCGGATCGATCAGAATCTTGGCGATGTGCTCCGACTTGGCGAGTCCCATCTTGCGCCAGGTGCGGCCGGCGTCGACGCTTTTGTAGACTCCGTCGCCATAGGAGACGCTGCGCTGATTGTTGTTCTCGCCGGTGCCGACCCAGACGACGGAAGGATTCTTCGGATCGAGCACGACGGTACCGATGGAGTAAGATCCTTGCGTGTCGAAGAGCGGGGTCCAGGTAGTGCCGTCGTTTCTGGTGTGCCAGAGGCCGCCGGAAGCTGCCGCGACGTAGTAGTCGG
>DASQGY010000354.1:0-22785 GCA_035632375.1 Bryobacteraceae bacterium
AGGACGATCGGGAATAGCAGCGCACCGGCCAAAGATGCCAGGCGATTCAGTTGGGCGTCGAATTTGGACATAAAATCACTTAGACACGCCGCAAACATGGCCGGAACAGTTTTTTCGCGTTGGCGCTCAGGCAGGATGTAATTAGAGAAAGGTACTACGAGCCGCCGCCGAAGAGGAAGTCCAGTTGGGCGAGGACGACGAACAACTGGAGCGCCGTCGCCATCATCGATACATCGCTGGAAGTGGACGCACCCAGAGCGCTATTCTGATCGCAATGCCACCAAGGGGTTCTCCTTGGTGGCACGGTAGGCTGGCAGGTAGCTTGCGAGCATTGCTACGCCCCAGGGGTTCGCCCGGCAGGTTGAGGTTCCAGGTGCATCGACCCGTCGCTATACGATAAGCCCGGAGAAATGACTGTCAGCTATTGACAACCTGCCTGTATCCCGTCCATCTCAAGTGGATCCCCTGCGCTCTGTAAAATGAAGAGTGCTCAAACATACTATCTTCCGCGAATACGACATCCGCGGTGTTGCCGATTCGGAACTGCTCAACGCGGACATCGAACAGCTTGGTCTCGGACTCGGGACGTATCTGCGGCGAAAGAGCGGCGGCCACGCGATCAATGTCGGACGGGATTGCCGGCTCAGCTCTACTCGGCTGCGCGATGCGCTGGTGAAGGGGCTGCTCGCCGCGGGGTGCGATGTCACCGACATTGGTGTTGTGCCGACTCCGGTGCTCTACTATTCCGCGCAGCACCTGAAGGCCAGCGGGGCGATCATGATCACTGGCAGTCACAATCCGCCGGAGTACAACGGGTTCAAGACTGTTTGCGGGTCCGGCACGCTGCACGGTGAGGCGATCCAGG
Organism: Bryobacteraceae bacterium; assembly: GCA_035632375.1. Classification (GTDB taxonomy): domain Bacteria; phylum Acidobacteriota; class Terriglobia; order Bryobacterales; family Bryobacteraceae; genus Palsa-89. The sequence continues at coordinate 866 of DASQGY010000354.1, forward strand.
ATGTTCGCCGGCTCATCGATGGGCAGGACTTCGAGCGCGGGAGCGGTCAACTGAAGACCACCGACGCCGTGACGCCCTATGTCGACGAGATCGCCGGTCAATTTCATTTCGACCGGCGCATCAAGGTGGTGGCCGACGCCGGCAACGGTACTGCAGGACCGGTGGTTCATCGCATTTTTGAAAAACTCAACGTCGACGTGGCGGAGCTGTTCTTCGAGATGGATGGCAAGTTCCCGAACCATCATCCCGACCCCACGGTGCCCGCCAATCTGTTCTCCCTGATCGAAAAGGTGCGCGAGACCGGCGCGGAACTGGGGATCGCATTCGATGGCGATGCCGACCGCATCGGCGCAGTGGACGAAAAAGGCAACGTGGTCTACGGCGATTTTCTGCTGCTGATTTACGCTCGCGAGATTCTACAGCGTAAGCCCGGCGCCACGTTCATTGGCGAAGTGAAGTGCTCCCAAGTGATGTACGACGAGATCGCCAGGCTGGGTGGAAACGGGATCATGTACAAGACCGGCCACTCGCTGATCAAAGCCAAGATGAAGGAAGAGCACGCCGAGCTGGCTGGTGAAATGTCCGGCCACATGTTTTTCGCCGATCGCTATTACGGCTACGACGACGCGCTCTACGCGGCCTGCCGGCTGATCGAAATTGTGGCGAAATCCGGTGAGCCGCTGTCCGCGCAACTTGCGGGGCTTCCGAAAATGGTCTCGACGCCGGAGATCCGCGTCGATTGCCCCGATGAACTCAAGTTCGATCTGGTGAAGCGCGTGGCCGAACATTTCAAGAAGATCTACAGGACCGTGGACATCGACGGCGTCCGCGTCCTCTTCCCGGAAGGCTGGGGGCTGCTGCGAGCATCCAACACGCAACCTGTTCTGGTGATGCGCTTCGAAGCTACGAATGAGCACCTGCTTAAGCAATATCAAGAGGAAGTGGAACAAGTGGTAAGGGTAAATAAGTTGTAACGCGCTCCAGTGGGGCGAGTCTACTCTTGAAGAATCCACTTTCTTTGGAGGCTCCAATGAAGCGCTCCCTCCTTGTTGTGGCAGCCGCGCTGCCAATGCTTGGTCCTCTTTATTCTCAAGTTCCGCTTGGGCCCGTTTGCAATGTCAGCGCAAGTCCCACCCCGCGAGATATCAATTCGAATGGCGCATCTGAACTGACTAGCGATGTGGTTGTGACCTGCACCTCAACCGCGCCTTCCGTATCGACGCTTGTGAACTTCTCGCTGTTTCTCAACGTTCCTTTCACCAGCCGCATCACCAACACGTCGACGCTGGATACAGAAACGCTCTTGTTGATTGACGAGCCACAACCTGGCATCCCAAACACCAGCAATACGTTTCCCTATTTTGGCCAGGTTCCAGGAACGCTCGGCGTGGCCGCCGGCGCTCCAGGTTCTGGCAACGTGTACCAGGGAAAATCGTTTGCCGTGAACGAAGTGGTCTGGGCTGGAGTCCCTTATGTCACTGGGGGCACCCGCACTTTCCGATTCACCAATATTCGCGCGGACGCTGCCGTGTTGGGAGGGAGCGGCGCGATCCAGAGCTTTATCTCCGTTACGGGGTCTGTTTCTATCGCCATCAGTTCTCCGGTTGCCACGGTGGCGCAATCTAATCCCGGTTTGAACTTCTCGTCGTCAATTCCGGCCAGCCCCACTGATGCGATCGATCTGCACTTCAAGGAGAACTTTACGCAGGCGTTTTTGAAGCGCATCGAGAATACCCTCGGTGGCCCGCTGACCGCGATCCATCAGGACGTACCTGGATTCTTCTATTGCACCGAGAGCGGTTTCACACCGGAGTTTTCCGCGGTGACGCCGGGCGCGGTAGGGTCGGCTACTACCGGAACACGTCTGCTCGCGCGGCTTTCCAATATTCCGCCGTCGGTGTTCGTCGTCATTGTTCCGAATGAAGTGACGTCGTCGTCGGGCAACCTGGTGGCGCACCGCGTGTTCCCACCGCTGGGGCCGACGTTCGCAGGAGGAACGGTGAGCACTTTCGGCGGATTCAGTTTTGAGTTCGTCAACGCCGCGCATAAGGCGGATCTGCTTTATGAGGTAACCGCCGCTGCTCCGTTCCAGGGAAGAAACGGCTGCCTTGCACTGGACGCTTTTGATATTCGCGCATTCGGATTTTTCCCGGTGTCGTTGGCGCCGGTGAACGTAACGGGGCAATTGGCCCCGGTGGATCCGACGGCGACATCCAGTGCGACGGCGCCGGAGCCACGCTTTCTGCCGTAGCGAGTGGGAATTTTCACCTCATACCCGATAGCAGTTCGCGAATCCTTGCGGTGAAGGTCGCTGGAGGGACAGCGTCGTCGGCGGAACGGTACAGAGCTGCGGCCCGGCGCCCTTCGTCCAGCCGGCGGATTTCGACCAGGACGCCGCGGAAAGCATGGGAATTTTCGCTGTTCTGTGCGAAGAGAAGGTGGCCAGGATCCACTCGCCCGAGTTGAAGCGCCACATGCAGACGCTTGCTGCAGCGGCAACTGTTTCGCGGCTCCACCAGCCCGCACTTCGCCTTCATGAATTCGACAACGATGTTCCGCGCTCGCGAGAGGCGCTTGCGGTACACGGCCGGCGACACCGCCAGCACGGAGGATGCTTCCGCGTGGTCCAGTTCCAGGATTTCTCCCAGGATGTAGGCGAGACGCAAAGGGCGATCCAGGCACTGCAGCATGGCAAGAGTACAACCGACCTTGATTTCTTCCAGCAACAGCGTGTCTTCCGGCGAATGCGGCTCGGACAGATTCTGCCCGAGTTCCCGTCCAAACCGCTCGAATGTGTAACCCTGCTCTTCCAGCCGGTTCTTGCGAACTGTCAAGAGGTGATTTGCGGCAATGCGGTAGGTCCACGTGGAAAATGCACTCTCTCCTCGAAACGCCGACAGGTTGGTGATGATGCGGATGAGAATTTCCTGAGTGGCATCGCGGGCGTCTTCCGGATGCCAGATCATGCGCAGAGCCAGGCGGTATATTTTCGGCTGCAACGAGACGACCAGCTCTTCGAGCGCAGCCGCGTCACCGGCGCGGGCGCGGACAATGGTCTCCTCGCTGGTCAATTACTTCTCCAGTATCTGGCGGAGCCGATCGAGCTCTTGGCGAAGAGTCGCCGACTGCCGGTCCAGGGCGCCTTCCAGTTGTTCCAGCGGTACGGGCGGAGGGGTGAGCACGAAAGTGTATACAACAGACCGCGGGCTGAGGGGCACTACGCGCGAGAAAGCTCTTGCAGTGGACTTGTCCGGAAAAGTCATGGTCCAGTCGATGGAACCATCCTCGGTGCAGACATCCACGCGGAGATCGACGTCCACGGAACCGGCCGGGGTCGCCATTCGGGCGCGGCAACCGTCGACGGACTGAAACGCGCTCGCCCACTCGGGCAGCTTTGCGGCATCGGAAATGTAACCGACGGCTTCCTGAAAGGGGGTCTCTATTTGAACACTCTGCACATCGAAGGTTTTCATCACATCCTCCCAATCCTTTTGACTGGACCGGCGTGCACGGTGTGACAAGAAAACTTCAGCGCGGTACTTACGCTGCGCCGTGCAGCGCCAATTGTTCGGTTGGCCGGGGCGGGGGAGTCGTGTCGCCGAATTTCACTGACACCAGCTTTGAAACGCCGGGTTCCTGCATGGTGACGCCGTAGAGCGACTGGGCCGCTTCCATGGTGCGCTTGGCATGGGTGATGACGATGAACTGCGTTTGACCGGCCATGTCTTTCAGCAGGCGCGTCAAGCGCTCGATATTGGGTTCGTCGAGCGGTGCGTCGACCTCGTCCAGGATGCAGAATGGGCTCGGCTGGTAGAGGAAGATGGCCATCAGGAGCGCCATCGCGGTCAGCGATTTTTCGCCGCCCGACAGCAGCAGGACGTTTTGCAGGCGCTTGCCTGGGGGCGACGCTACGATGTCGATGCCCGATTCGGCGATGTTACTCTCGTCGGTCAGCCGCATCTCGCCCACGCCGCCGCCGAACAACGTGCGGAACATATCGCGGAAATGCACGTTGATGGCCTCGAAGGCGTCGCTGAACCTTTTGCGCGATTCCACGTCGATATCGTAAATGGCTTTCTCGGTGTCGCGGATGGAATCGAGCAAATCCTGACGCTGGGCGTTGAGGAAGTCGTAACGTTGCTGCGCTTCCTGGAACTCTTCGAGCGCCTGCGGATTCACCGGACCCAGCGCTTCGATGCGCGCCTTCACTTCCTGGTATCGCTGCTCGGCTTCGGCCAGGCCCGCTTCATCCAAGACAGCTTCTTCGCCCGCCGACAATTCCTCGAGTGGAGCATTCAACTCCCGGCGACTGGTTTCGTCGAGATACTTTAGCTCGCCCTGCTTCTTTACGAGTTCCAGTTCGACTTGCGAACGCTTCTCCTGAGCGGTTTGCACGTCGATTCGCAATTGCTTCAGCGCTTCTTCGAGAGCGGTCAAGTTCTCACGCTGCGTGGTTTCCTCGCCGGCCAGCCGGGCGACGGTTTCTTCTACTGAACGCAATTCCTCCACCAACTCGCCAGCCCGCCGGTCCAATTCAATGTTGTCCGAAAGCAGGCGGGCGCGTTCGATCCCCAGCCGTTCCATCTCGCTGCGTATCTCTTCACGTCGAGCGGAAATCTCCGCGATTTGGCCTTCATACCGCGCCTGGGTGGCTCGTTCCGAGCGGCGGCGCTCTTCGAATCCGGCTAGCTCCGCGCGCAACGCTCCGTGCTCTTCCACCAACTGGTGCGCTTCGGACTGCAGCTCCTCGAGATCGGCGCGCGATTGCTCCAGCACCTGCTCTTCCACAGAGCGCGCGGCTTCCTTTTCTTCGAGCAACTGCTGATCGCGTTCCTGCTGCGCCCGCGCCCGATCGCCTTCCTGCCGCAAACGTTCCAGCTCCAGCCGCGCCACCGACAGACGCGACGACGCCCGCGCGTATTCTTCAGCCAATTTGCGATGCTCGTGGTCCAGTGCCAGTGCGTCCTTTTCCTGACTTTGCTGCAAAGCGCGAAGGCTCTCCAGATCCTCGCTGAATGTCGCGATCTCGCGATCCAACTGCTCCACCAGCGCCGCGGTTTCTTCCACCGCTTTGTGCTTGATGGCCACTTCGCCGGTCAACTCGCGCAGTTCGCGCTTCAGCGCCAATGGACCGCTGCCCGTCTTCTTGCCGCCGCTCAGCGCGTGGCCGTGATAGCTGACGCCGTCGGGCAGCAGGAAGAAACACTCGGGATACCGCACGGCCAGCTTCTGCGCCACCGCGCGATCGTTGCACACATAACAACGGCCCAGGCGGTGCAGCAGGTGCGGGGGAACGAAACTGAATCCGTTGGTGAAGCGCACGTAGTCGCTCAACCGGCCATTGACGCCCTCTTCGTTCACCAGCTCGTCGCGCGCCGACAAACTCTCGTCCGGCTCAGGATGGACCAGGAATGTGGCGCGGCCATCGAGATCGGTGCGCATGATGTCGATGCCGCGCTCGGCCTCGTTCCAGTTCTGGACCACGACGTATTCCAGTTCCTCGTGCAGGAAATCTTCGGTGGCTTTTTCGAAGGCCGGGTCGACATCGACGAAATCCGCCAGCACGCCCGAAGCCTGGAATCCTTCCGCTTCGCCACGTTCTATGGCGGTAAACAATCGCTTCACGCTTTCGGTGGTATAAGCGCGGTGCGAAAGGATTTCTTCGAGCGAATCCTTGCGCGCTTTCAACCTGGACGCGTCCGTTCGGAGCTGATCCAGCGCTCGGCGCGATTCCGCCGCTTTGGTTTTGCGAGCGTTCAGCTCTTCTTCCACCGCCCGCTTGCGGTCGGTAGTGGATTCGAGCTCCATCTGCCGGGCCGACATCTTGGTGGAAAGGTCTGCCTTCACAGACTCCAGCCGTTCCATATCGGACGTCGCCGTCTGCTCTTCTTTTTGGCAACGCAAGGTATCGCGCTCGATAGCCGACAGGAATTCCGCAATCTGCACCAGTTGGTTTTTGAGGGCCGAGGCCTCGCCTAACAGACGCAACACGGTCTGCCGGCCGGTTTCGAGGGTCTGGATGCGTTGCTGCAAGCGTTGTTGGATCTGTTCGCGCTGCTCGCTCTTTGCCGCCAGACGCTCGCGCGCCGATTCGGTCTGCGCCTCGAGCGTCGCCACTGACGCGAGATGAACTTCCAGCTCCTGCTGGAATTGCGCCTGCCGCTTTTCCAATTCCTGCGCTTCGGATTCGCCCTGGGTCAGCCGATCCTCGATTGCGCCGATTTGCTTAGCCTGATAGTCCAGCTTGCCGCGGGTGCGTTCCTGCTCGAGTTGCAGGTCGGCCAGTTTCTGCCGCGCCTCTCGCAACTCGGCTTCGGTGCGATAACAGGCGGTCTGCAACTCGGTGTGAGCCTTTTCCTGTTCCGTCACCTGATTCGACAGATTCTGGTATTCGGTATTGGCCAGATTCAGGTCGAGCGCGGTCTTCGCCGCCTCGCGCTCCAGCATGCGGTAGCGACCGGTGAGCGACCTGCGCAACTGCGCCACCATCTCGGTCCGCAGCTCCTCGTATCTCCGCGCTTTGGACGCCTGGCGCTTCAGCGAATTCACCTGCCGGCCCACTTCTTCGAGAATGTCGAACACGCGTGCCAGATTTTGTTTCGCACCTTCCAGCTTCGCTTCGGCCAGCCGCTTCTTCGTTTTGAATTTGCCTATACCCGCCGCTTCTTCGATAATCGCGCGCCGGTCCTGGGGCTTGTTGCTCAAGATCTGGCCGATGCGGCCCTGCTCAATGATGGCGTAGCTTTCCGGGCCCAGGCCGGTGCCGATGAAGAGATCCTGGATGTCGCGGAGTCGGGCGAGCTTGCCGTCGATCAGGTATTCGCTTTCGCCCGAGCGGAACAGGCGGCGCGTGATGGTGACGTCGCTCGGTTTGTGAACTACATGACCGTTTCCATTGCCGTTGCCGTTGGTTTCGTCCGGGTGGTGGCCGTGCTCACCAGTTGGATCCACCAGCACCATGCTCACCGAGGCCATGCCAAGCGGCTTGCGGTCACGCGTTCCGGCGAAGATCACGTCTTCCATCCGGGCGCCGCGCAGCGATTTGGCCGACTGCTCGCCCAGCACCCAGCTTATGGCGTCGCTCAGATTGGATTTTCCACAACCGTTGGGCCCCACGATGGCGGCAATGCCTGAACCGTGAAACTTCATCTCGGTTCTATCAAAGAAAGACTTGAAGCCTTGTATCTCAACTCGCTTCAGTTTCAGCACAGTACGGCCCCTTCCTATTATTCCATCTCGGGGGGATGGAACCATGGTAAACCGGCTGGAGGGGAAAGTAAAGCGGGTGCACGACGATATTTAGTGGGGTCTAACATGGTGACACTACATATGTGGGTTTCACTCCTCCCGGAGGGTATCGGCCGGGTTCAGGCGGGAGATTCGCAAAGCTGGCAAAAGGCTGGCTGTTGCGGCCACCAGGAGCAATCCCATAGCTACACCGACGTATGTCGCGGGGTCGGAGGTACTCACTCCCCATATAAGATGACGGAGCACTCTGGTGGACAGGCCTGCTAGAACGCAACCGGCAGCCACGCCTGCGAGAGCCAACTGGAGGCCGGGGAGGATGGCCTCGCGAATTGCTTGGGAAAGCGTTGCGCCGATGGCTATGCGGATGCCGAGCTCGCGGCGGCGCTCCACAACGGATTGCGACATCAGGCCGTAGATTCCGACGACTGCCAGAATCAGGGCCAGGGCGGATAGCGATCCGAGGAGAGTCGCCTGAAACCGCTGGGTGGAGAGCGTGGTGGCGCGGATGTCGTCGAGGGTGCGGAATTCGGCGATCGGCACCAACGGGTCGATGGCGGCTGCGATATTCTGGATGCTTCGAATAGCATCGGCCGGAGCGCCCTGGGCACGCACCACCCAACTCGGCGGGAACCAGGTATGGACCATGCGCAGGAAGCTGTCGTTGGTTTGCGTGGCCGGAATATATACTGCGGGAATCGGCGCGAGGGGGGCGAATTCTCCGTAGTTCGCACTCTGCTGCACGTCGCCCACGACGCCGACAACCTGTCGGATATCTTTGCCGAAGTCGAGGTGGCTGCCCACGGGGGCTTGCCGCGAGAGATATTGTTTGACGAACGACTGGTTCACCAGAACGATCGGAGCGGTTGTCGCCGTATCGCCGGGCAGGATGGCGCGGCCGCTCAGTACCGGGATGCGCAGGGCCTCGAGATAACCGGGGGTGATGTAGTAGAAATTGGTGAGCAGGTATCGATTGCTCGCTTCGGGCCCATCGACGCGTTGAAATCCGGTGTTCAGCGCGGCTTCGTACGGCAAGGACAGGCCCACGCCGGCGGCTTCCACCCCCGGGAGCGAGCGCATCCGCTCCAATCCCGCGTCGAAGAGCTGGTTGACGCGTTGGGCCGTTTTATAGCGCGCGTCCTGCAATGAGAAGCTGGCGGAGATGACGTGATTCGGATCGAAACCGGGGCGAAGTTGGTAGAAGAAGGCCACGGTTCGGATCAGCAGACCAGCGCCAATCAGCAGCAGCACAGCGATGGCGATCTCGCCCGCGACAAGCAACTTGCGCGACCAACGCTTGCGCCTTCCGGCAATGCCGCGGCCACCGGCATCGCTCAACGCGTTGCGGAGATCCACCGCGCCTGCTTCGAGGGCTGGGAAGATTCCCGCCAGCAAGCTGACGAACAGGGATAAGATGCCGGTGGCCAGCAGCACTCGGCCGTCCAGTCGCGCAGATTCCACCATGGTGTACGTTTTTGCGGCGAGGGCTTTCAATCCGGCGAGTCCGAAATAGCCCACCAGGATGCCGGCCGCTCCGCCTATCAGAGCAAGGACCAAAGCTTCGGTCATCAACTGCCGGATAATCACGCCGCGTCCGCCGCCGAGGGCCATTCTGGTGGCAATTTCGCGGGACCGGGCCGCGCTCCGCGCCAGCAGAAGGCTCGCGACATTCGCGCAGCCGATCAGCAGCACCAATCCGACAGCGGCCCAAAGAATCAGCACCGGCTTGCGCAGATCCTGCGTTTGGCCTTGCTGCAAGGTGACCAGCTTGAGGCGCGCGGTGAATCCTTTTCCGACTCCTCGCTCCTTCATTAGCGGCGCGCCCACGGATTCCATCTGGCCGTCGGCGGCCGCCCAGGTCACGCCCGGCTTCAAGCGGCCCACGACTCGATAGTTGATGCCGCCGCCTTCGCCGTTACGCGTTGCTTTCAGCGGGGTCCAAAGATCGGCCGGCACGCTCGATTGAAAACTCTCCGGCATCACACCGATGATGGTGTACGGTTCGCCGCGCAACAGCAGAGTCTGTCCTACTGCTGCGGGATCCTGGCGAAAAACGCGCCGCCATAGCGCAAAGCTCAGAACGGTCAGCGGAGGCCCGCCCGGGCGATCTTCTTCCGGCGTGAACTCGCGACCGACGAGTGGGGAAATCCCTAAGACCCGGAAGAATCCGGCACCGACGCGCTGCTGTTTTACATACTGGACCTGGCCAGCGGCGGCCATGTTCACGCCAGAGGCGCTGCCGAAAACCGAGGAATCGAGAAACGTGGCGTGATCGCGAATCGCTTCCCAGGTACGCCCGTCCTGGCCGATGCTGTCGGATTCCCCAGCCGCGCTCTGGTAGTGAGTGACAACGCGGATCAGGCGGTAGGGGTCGGGATATGGGAGCGGGCGTAGTAGCGTCGCATCCACCACGCTGAAGATGGCGGTATTCGCGCCGATGCAAAGCGCCAGGGTCAGCACGATGATGGCTGTTGTAGCCGGGCTTTGGGTGAGGATGCGAAATGCTTGCCGAAGGTTCATGGACGCGCCCTGCGGTGTGATACCGCTCCAGACGACGGAAGTTACACATCCCTTTGACGGCGAATCGAGCAAGAAAGTTCGCTAGGCGACACCTTCCGTATAAACCCAGGCGCCGGCGATCGAGGCGATGACGATTTCGACAAGCGCAAGCCCAATGGCGATCATGCCAATCTGCTGCGGAACGACGCCGAGTCCGATGTAGCCCAAGGTAGGCATGGCGTAAGCCAGCAGCCAGATCGCGATCGCCGCTATCAAAGCGGTCTTTACTCCGGCCCCATAGCGCGAGCGGATCGCCGCATAGAGCCACACCGTGATTACGCCGACTACCAGCCCGGTGATGTTGAAAATCACGACGGCGTTCATACCGATGTCGGGCGGCAGATGGAGGTTGGCCAAATTCGCAGACCAATCCTTCGCCAACACGACGGCGTTAATCAGATATTCCGCCACGTTGATAATCAAGGCGGCCAATATGCCGCCAAGAATCACGCGAGGCCAATTGATACGACCCATGTAGTGTGGTTCCTTTCCCCGCTGCAATGCTCGAATGATTCTATGCCCCCGGATGGTGAAACGCAAGACCAAAAATCGGTGCCGCCCAAAAATCGCTGCCCGCCCAAAAATCGGTGCCAGGATACTCAATTCCCAATTTCGAGAGAATGGGGTGACTGGCATGCTGGCACTGAATTTACCGTAAGAATTGGGGAATGGGTATCCTGGCACCGAATTCTGTGGAACTCGGCGCTATTTGATTGCGTACCTGTTTGGGACGGTGTGGCATCGCCTCTAAGCACGATGCGGCCCTTCGTCGACCAACTCCAGCGATCGACTGGGTGATTACACCCAGTGGTGCGATTTTTCAACAACATCTGGGCTGGTTGCCAACGTGCTTGACAGACTCCAAGCTTCCAACGGAGGTGTGCCATGAGGCGGTTTGCTTCCTTAATTCATTGGGCCGCGCGACTCGCTGCCCTGCTGGTTACCGGCACGTTCCTTCTGCTGCTGGCCGGAGAGTTCGTGAACCCGCATTCCGGCCCTCCGACGCATTTACGTGAATGGGCCGGAATCGGCCTGTTGATCGCGGCAATCATCGGGATGCTCGCGGCTTGGAAGTGGGAGCTTCCCGGTGCACTCTTATCTCTGCTGACTCTCGTGGCCTTCGTCCCGGTGGTGGGAATGCATCGCTACGATGTCGTCGGCTTTGCCGCGATTCCTGGCATTCTCTATTTGGGAGATTGGCTCTTGCGCGACAAAGCAAGAAAGGCGGTCCTCCGATGAACTTCCTATTGCGCGACCTGCGTCAAGCCTTCCGAGGGCTGGCAAACAATCCCGCGATCACGGCCATCGCTGTACTGGCGCTGGCGCTAGGCATCGGTGTGAACACATCCAGTTTCACCGCGGTCAACTCCATGGTGCTGCATCCGCTGGCGTTTCCGCGGCAGGAACAGGTGATGACGCTTTGGGAAACCGTCCCCAAGCTGCGGACCGAGCGTGACGCCGTGGCGCCTGCGAATTTTCTCGATTGGAAACAGCAGAGCCGCGCGTTCGAAGAAATGGCTGCCTACCGCCGATGGGATGTGAACCTGACTGGCGTGGACGAGCCCGAACGAATCCAAGGATACCTGGTGACGCCGAGTTTCTTCCAGGTCTTGGGCATGAAGCCGATCCTGGGCCGTACCTTGGCCAATGACGAAGCGGAACCGGGCCATGACCAGGTGGTAGTGGTCAGCCGCGGTTTCTGGCAGCGCCGCATGGCCTCGGCGCCGGATGCGGCGGGGAAAATCATTTCGCTCGGAGGACGCGCCTATACGGTGGTCGGCGTGATGCCGGACGATTTCGATTACCCGCTGGCGACCGATCTCTGGGCGCCGTTGGCGCTGACCAACGAAGAGAGCAACCAGCGGGCCACTCGCAACCTGCTGGTCCTGGCGCGTCTCAAAACGGGCACCCCAGTTGCGCAGGCACGCGTCGAAATGGAAAGCATCGGACGCCGGCTGGAACAGCGTTTTCCGCAAAGCAACGAAGCGCGCAGCGTCATGGTTACGCCGCTGCTGGAACTCACCAACACCATCGCCAGCCGGTTTGTCATGATCCTGCTGAGCGCCGCGATGTTCGTCCTGCTGCTGGCTTGCGCCAATGTCGCCAACCTGCAACTCACGCGCGCCACTGGCCGGCAGAAGGAGATCGCCATCCGGGCGGTGCTGGGGGCCAGCCGTTTCCAGATCGCGCGTCAGCTCCTGGTGGAAACCATCGTCATGGCCTTGCTGGCAGGGCTGCTGGGATTGTTTCTGGCGCAGTGGAACGTCCTGTGGACCAGAAACAGTTTTCCGGCTTCTGTCCTGCGCTGGATGGCTGGGCTGAAGAATCTGCATATCGATTCCAACGTGTTGCTGTTCACGCTGTTGGCATCGCTCGCGGCTGGCGTCTTGTGCGGGCTTCCGGCCATCTGGCAGCTCCTGCGCCGCGGTACCGCCGCCAATGTGAATGAGGTCCTCACCGAAGGTGGCCGTAGCAACAGTGCTGGACCCGCTCGGGGACGGCTGCAAGGCGCGTTGGTGGTTATCGAAGTCGCGCTCGCGCTGGTGTTACTGGTGGGCGCTGGACTCATGGTCCGCAGCTTCCAGCGCATGCTTACGCTGAAAGCCGGATTCAATCCGAACAATCTGCTGATGGCGCAGGTTTCGTTGCCGAAGCTGAAGTATCGGGAGGACTCGCAGATCGCGGCCTTCTATCAGCAGGTGCTGCAGGGTTTGGAGACTCTGCCGGAAGCGAAAGTCTCGGGCGCGACTTCCAATTTGGGTACGCCGGACTTCTTCACCATCGAAGGCCGGGCCGAGCCGAGGCCAGGCGAACCGCGTCCCGACATCAGGCCGGTCAGCAGCCACTTCCTGGAGGCCATGCAAATTCCGGTGCTGCGCGGGCGATCGATTTCGGCGCAAGATGGCGCGACCGCCCCAAAGGTCATCGTATTGAGCGAGTCCATCGCCCGCCATTACTGGCCGGATTCCGATCCCATCGGCAGCCACATCCGGCTCGGTGACGCGAGGTCTCCCTGGTTGACCGTTGTCGGCGTTTCGGGCGATGTTCGGCAGTGGTTCACTGGTGAACCGATGCCATCGGCCTACGTTTCCTATTTGCAGTCACCCAGCCGGTCGATGAGTCTGCGCATAAGGACCGTGGCAGATCCGATGTCGGCCGCGGGCGGCATGCGTGCCAAAGTACGCGAAATCGACCGCAACCAGCCCGTGTACGACGTGAAGAGCATGGATCAGGAACTCTCGGAAGAGACCTCGGGGGTGCGGGTTTCCGCGTCCACGATGAGCATGTACGCCGTAATCGCGCTGCTGCTGGCAGCCACTGGAATTTACGCGGTGATTTCCTACTCGGTGGTGCAGCGCACGCACGAAGTGGGAGTCCGCATGGCGTTGGGCGCGGGCCGGCAGGAGGTATTGAAGATGATGCTGACGCGCTCGGCGAAGTTAGCCGGTGTCGGGCTGGCCATCGGAGTGCCAGTGGCGGTGGCCCTCACGCTGCTGATGTCCAGCGTGCTCTACAACGTGGTGGCGCTGGAATGGACCATGTTCGCCGGTTTCACGGCAGTGCTGGGACTCTCAGCGATGCTGGCTGGCTATGTTCCTGCGCGGCGGGCGTCGAGACTGGACCCGATGGCCGCTCTCCGGCACGAGTAAAAAAAGCTCTGGTGTTAATGCGCGAGAGCAGTGCGGGAAAGGTTTCGTCGATCACTGGCCTGCGCTGCCGTCTTTATGACCGCTGCTCTCGCCAGCCGTGCTTCCTTTTCCAGAGGTGGAATACCAAGGCGGTTCACTTCGGCCGTGATCCGATCCAAAGCGCGAACTGCTTCCGCGTGGCTTCCGGTGTTCGCCAGCACGAGACAGCGCGCAATGCGGTATTGGACGACGGGCCAAACGGGAAGCGACTTTCCCTCGGGAGACGGAATCTGCCCAAGGACCTCGGAAGCTTGCTTGAAACTGCCGCGAGAGATCAAGGCGCGCACCAGTAATGCCGCCGCTTGTAGACGGTCACCTTCTCGCCCGGCGGCGGCGAAAGCGGTCATCGCCGCGCGAGCGCGATCGATTGCTTCCTCGGTACTTCCGCTGGCCAGGCTCAGGCGTGCGAACGCCATCTCGACCTCCGCACGGGCGAAGCGGCCGGGAGACTGACGGTCCAGCGCGCGAAGCTCTTCATAGCTCTTTCGCGCCGCCGCGATGTCGCCCTGTTCGATCTGTGTATCGCCCAATTCGAGAAGTGTCAGGCCTAGCAGGCCGGGATCCTGCACTTCCCGTAGAATACCGATTGCTTCGGTATACCGGGCGACGGCATCCGGAAATCGGCCTTCCAGCGCGAGCTCATGCGCAAGAGCCGACTCACTGAGGCCGATTCCCTCCCGCTCACTCAGTTGCGTAGCGACCTCGAGCGCCTTTTCGCTGAGAGTGCGAGCCTCCGCGATTCGTCCTTCCCCCGCCAATACCTCCGCGAGACCCAGACAGACGGGATAACTTTTCAGTGGCCCCATTTCAGTGCCTACCGCCAGCGCGGCACGATCGTCTGCCTCCGCGGCCCTGAGGTCTCCTTGTAGTTTCTCCGTATAAGCGAGGCCCATAAGAGCGTTCAGTTTCTCCAGGCGATTGCCCATCTGGTTCGCGATATTGAGCGCTTCCGTGTACAAAGGCCGGGCAGCGGCAAGGTTGCCGGCTCCGGCCATCCTGTTTGCTTCGATACGGTATGCCGCAGCGACGCACGCCCGATCGCCCAACTCGGCGCATATCTGGCGGGCCTCCGCGCGCACGTCCGCAAAGCCGGCGACGCCAAGATTCTGCATCGCACCCGATTCCAGCAAGCGGGCTCTCGCATACTGTAGCCTGGCGCCACGTCTCAGAGCTTTCTCCGCGGCCACGTGAGCCGCCTTGCGGGTACGGGGAAAATCGCTCAGTGCGCCGGCAGCCTGAGCTTCCGCGAAATCGATGCGCGGGTCGTCCTTCAGTGGTGGCGGTAACGCCCGCAATGCAGTTTCGGTGGTCAATGCGTCCGATGCTTTGCCGCCATGGATCTGAGCCGATGCCAGCAGCAGTCCATATTCAAGGTCGTCCGGTAACAGCGTGAAGAGCGCCTGATATACCTGAATGGCACGCGGCCACTCGTGGGCCATCTGCCTGTAGCGTCCCTCGATCTCCAGTTGATCGACTCGGCTAAGCCCGAGTGAGGAATCGAGCGCTAGTTTCGCTTCTTGCTCGGCGCGATGGTCGAGTCCCAGCATGGATAAAGCTGCCGCCAGGCCGGAATGCACCAAAGGGTTGGACGGCGCGGCCTTGGCGGCGTTTTCCAGATGCGGGAGTGCGGCCAATGCATCCGATTGCCGCAAACGCTCCATTCCGCGGGCGTACGATTCCGTGGCCGGTGGTTCGATGGAAGCGTACTGCGCGCCGCTCCCGAGCGGGCCCAGACGCACACCAAGCTGCGAGCGAATTCGGATCGCGCATTTCCGGGCAACTTCCGACAGGTTGTCTTGCGCCCCCTCTTCACTGATCGCAGCCATTTGCTTCCCGGTACGCACGTCGAACAAAGCGACATCGAGACGGACACGCTGCTGATTCGGCAGGTAAGCGCCGGCTACGGCATAGTCGATTCCCAAGTTCGTCCGGATTCGTTGCAACACCTGCGCCGGATAGGCAGGTTGCGGTGTAACGGACAACTCGGTCCTCATACGAGCGACGTTTTCGAGTGGCAGTGTTCGCAACTGCTGGCCGGCGCTCAGTTCGATGTTGATCAGTTCGGACATTGCCGGTGCAATCCAGGACGACTCCGCACTGGACGAAATGTCACGAAAACCGAGCACAGCGATGGAGGCGCGTACCGTGGGTGACTCCGCGCGCTTGTGTAGCGCAAACCACACGCCGCCAACTAGACAAAGCGCCGCAGTTGTTGCAATGAACCACAGGCGAAACGGACGTTCGCGGCGCTCCGGAACCACCGGGCCTGGTGTGGGGGTACGGCGGAGACGGAAATCGGGAACATACGCGCCTTTCGGCAGATCGATGATCAGCGGATCGTCACGCCCTTCCTGCTGATAATATTCCGCCAGTTTCAGGCGCAGCCGGCGAGCTTCCAGCCGCACCACTGGGTCGGTTCGTGGATCGTATGACTCCGGCCGCTCGAACACCGCGACGCCGAGCGTATATTCCTTCAGTTCGCTGCTGCGTCCTTCGAGGGCGATGTTGGTGACGTAGCGCAGCAGGCGAAGGCACTGCTCCGCTTTGCGAAAGCTGCTTGATCCGGCGATCCTCTCCAACTCACGGACAACAGCGGTTGGATCGAGTGGCGCTTCGGTGGATGCCCCGGCTTTCGTTGGCAAATACAACCTCGCAAGTAAGTCACAATTATGCACAATCGCGAGGCGTCTCCGCCAATCGGGTTCTCCGGCCGTACGCGGAGCAAACCGAAAAGTGTTATTCCCAGTAGTATTAGCGCGATTCCTCCAGCCTGTGTCGTAGATCCCGATTCGCTCGCAGCGCCGATAACCACTCTTGCCGTCCCAGCCAACAACAATAGGATGCAGACTAACTTTCCCGGGTGCGAGAGGCGCCGCGAATAGATAAAAACACAGGCGCTCGCTATCAGGGCGAGCAATGCCTCCAGTAGACCGAGATCGAATCGAATTCCATCCGGAAACCGCACGCCGAGCGCGCTCGCTGTTCGTGCGCCGATGTGGTCATGAGCAAGAAAGCAGCCGGTTCGGACCAACGTCCAGGCAAACGGGAATGCAAAGGCGAGCGCGTCCAAATACAACCAGGCCGCGGAGCCTAATCGCCAGAAGACGCCCAGGATTACGAGCACCGCTGCGGCGGTGAACCCAACTGCGGATTGTCCTTTCCAAATCTCCAGCGGGCCGGCCGCGGATCCGCTCGCCAAGATGGACCAGAGGTGCCCTCCGAGAGCCGCGGTCGCCGCCCCACCGGCGTAAATCCAGGACATGCGCCTTTCATCGAGACCCAAAGTTCGCGCGCGCCAAAGAGCCAGGGAATGCCCCACGAGAATTGCCAGGCACGCCGCAATACCAAAGCCCCGCACCTCCATCGCGCCGAAATGCAACACGGGAGGGGATAGGTGTGGAATCACTTCAGGCTTGCCGGAATCAACGTCAATCCCATGCCGCCGGCATTGACGGTCAGGTTTTGTATCAGCGTGTTTCGGCTCGCGTCCACCACCGAGACCACGCCAGTGCTGTAGCTGGTGACGAAAACCCGGCTTCCGCTGGCGGTAAGGGCGACATCCATCGGCTCACCCCCGACCGTGATCGACGCGATTGTGCGCAGCGTTTGTGTGTCCACCACCGTCAGTACATTCGGGCTGGTGGCGATGAATGCCTTGGTGCCCGTTGGATTGAATGCCATTCCGGTGGACACGACACCATTGAAGCCGACCCGCTGATTGGCTGTCAGGGTGAGCGTATCGACGATATCCACGACCACTCCGTTCAGATAGTTCACCCAGACCTGACTGCCGTCCGGCGTGATGGCTGCAACCCTTGGGTACCTTTGCGGGAGCGGGATGGTGGTCAGGATCGCGCGCCGGACCAAATCGATTACCAGCAGCGACGGATTGATGTCGAAATAGTTGGTAACGTAAGCCCGTGTTCCATCCGGACTGATCGCGATCCCGGAAGGGTAAATATCGGGCGTGTTCAAGGTGAAAACCACCTGATCCGAGTTCGTGTCGATCCACACCACGGCGTTGTCGTAGCGCGTCACCAGCGCCGTCGATCCGTCCGGCGTGATAGCCACCTGAAGCGGATTCGAGCCTACTGGAATCTTGTTTAGTATCCGCAGAGGACACGTCCCCAAGTCAGTCACCGTTCCGTTCGTATGGTTAACCAGATAGGTGCTGATGGCTGAGCTGCAATTAGCTGTGCTGACAGTCACCGGCGGCGCGAACGGCAGCGGAACCAGATTCGCGAATTTGTCGATCAGCGAGACTGGACTGTTGGATGCCAAGCGGTTCGCAAGTTGGTTGGATTGGACGAGTCCATGTTCAACGGCTTCGCTCAACGTGAGCGGCCTACCCTGGAGTTCGGTACTTATCGAGCAGTCTTGGCCGTTGACGGGACTATTCACGGGCTGGGACACGTACCCCGCCGCTGCCGACGCACTCGAGGCGAGTTCGAGTTGAAGGGTGCCATTGTTGCAGGTCAAGAAGTACTGTGAATTGTCGCTATCGGGGCTGTCGAGGCATCCCGACCCGAAGACTAACGCCAGCATAGCCAGCGCCAGGATGGCCAACCTGCTGGTGATAGCCGGTCTCATTGAAACATCACCGTCTTACCGCTGACTCCGACGCCGAGTAACCATCCGAAATCGAGACCCGACGCGTTGAAGCTTACTGGATTCGCGATGGGCCATTGTCCGACATAGACGGCGCTTCTCGACTGTATCAACCGAGTGTGCGTCGGTGGAACGTTAGCCAGAACATCCGGCGGGACGGTCAAGCTGGTGTCGCCCGGCTTGGCAATGCATAGGAACAGGCCGGTGGAATTCGCTGGAAGATCGACGCCGCCGCCCGAAACGAAAACTGTGTTTCCGTTCGCGATGCCGGTCCAGGTGGCCGTGAAACCCTTGTTGCGCGTGATGACCGACAATTGGTCGCGATTCGTCCAGCCCGGGGGCGCGGCCATTGCAAAATTTGCTTGGAAGGAACCGGCATCGTTGCCGGCGGCGCCCGACGTCGTGAAATTGCCGGGGGCTAGAAAAGAAGTGTTCAAAACACCCGGGATGGTGCTGATGGAGCCTCCGAGAAACGTGAGAAACATCCCGGGCGCCAAGGATGTCGCCGTCTGATTGGAGGGAGGTGCGCCTCCGGAGGAGAGCGTGATCGGGCCTGCATTCAGAGCACGGCCAGTGGGCGGGGTCATCCCGGGCAGAAAGCCGCCAGCCCCATTCGGGAACTCACCGGCGAATGTGTAGGAAGTGCATGTTCCGGCCGGTGGGAGCGAGAACATCGGATTGAAATTGAACGGTCCAGTCTTCTCCTGAGCGAAGTAAGCCCCCAGTAGGTCGGTGACACCGTCGTTGGTGCTGTCAACGCCAACGTCGTGATGGACGGCGACACGGGCCGCCATAACCATACCGATGTTGCCGCCGTTAATCAGAGCCGTCGGCAGCGCATTCGACGGCTCGGTACAGGGACTGCCGTCCGGGCTGATTGCAATCGTGACAAAATTGCTGACGTTCGCACCTTTCGTGCGCACGTACACCGGGACCCAGCAACCGTTGGGTGCGTCGCCGGGAATCTGAAGCACGATCTGATCCACCCCGGAACAGCATGGGCTGCGTCCGTTGTAGAGAAGTCTGGCGCTCTTCCCGCCGACAAAGACTTCGGTCTGAACCGGCAGATTGCCAGGAGTGGGCGCAACGTTGTCCGGGAACGTCACTGCGCCGAGTCCCGTGCCCCAAAGCGTCAGCACTTGCCCGGGCATTGCCGCCTGCTGCAGAGAATTGATCGGCTGGGTGTCGGCGCTGATGTAATTCTGAAGAATCCCGGGACCCGATCCGCCGCCGCTAGCCGTAAAGATGCCGAAGCTTGAATCGGTGATGCGGACCGGAGCGGGATTGCTGTGCGTGTTGCTTGTGCGAACCGTGAGCGACGCCAGGCCCAGCGGTGCGTTCGAAGGCATGATCGCATTGATCTGCGTGGGGCTGACGTAGATTGGGATCGCATTCACTACAGTGGCCCCGCTGGTCACCGTGATCGATATGTTCCCCAGCGTGGTTTGAAGCGGAAACGCCAGCGAAGGGCTGGACGCAGGACCGAGATTCGATCCGAAGACGGAGAAAACGGAACCTCTGGCTATCGCTCCGCCTGGAAGCCCGGGCGACATATAGCTGGCAGCGTTCACTACGCCACGGAAGTAAACCTGTGGGAACTGTGCGCACAGCGTCCCGCATGCCAATAAGAGGCCAAGCAGATAGAAAGCGGTCGAGGTCGATCTCACTTACCAGCGACTCTACAGCCATCGTAAGGACGTCCACAAGAAGACCACCGTAGGCTACCTGCCATAACCCTATGAAAACACGTGGTCCAAACTTTCCAAAGAGACTCCTCCCTCCAAGCTTGCGATCCTTCACCGCCCAACTCCAGCAAGTCGCGCGACGGTCGTAAGTTTGATGCTCCTTGCGGAGTGCGTTCTGCACAACAGCCTAGCTTCTCGCCTAACGCAACTTCCCGTTGATTATGGCCCTATGGCGATCGCCGTGGCCCATGTCAACGATACGGTGTTCCCCGCCTGGCGATTCTCCACCCGGGTTTCCGATCAACGAGGTCTCGATCCTACCAGGCACGGGCGACGGAACTTTCCCATCCTCGACGAGAATACAGTTGCAATTGGTGGGAGTATAATCCGGGAACGAGCCCCATGCGAATTGTTCCTGTAGTTCTTCTCGCAGCGGCGCTGCCGCTTGGCGCTGCCACGGAATTTGACAAAACGGACGTCATGATTCCGATGCGCGACGGAGTCCGTCTCCATACCGAAATCTATGCGCCGAAACATACCGCTGAGCATCTGCCGTTCCTAATCACGCGGACGCCTTACGGCCAGGGGTTGGATGCGAAGGGCATCAACCTGATGCTCGGCTCGGCCTATGCGGAGTTGGCGCAGGAGGGCTACATCTTCGTTTTTCAGGACATTCGCGGGCGGTACAAATCGGAAGGCGCGTTCGTGATGCTGCGCAAGCCTCGCGACAAGCGCGATGCCAAGGCGATTGACGAGAGCACGGATGCCTACGACACCATCGAATGGCTGCTCAAGAATGTTCCGAATCACAACGGGCGCGCGGGCATGCTGGGGATTTCGTATCCGGGCTGGTTGACGGTGATGGCCATGATCGATCCGCATCCGGCGCTGAAGGCGGTTTCCGAGCAGGCATCGCCGGCCGACATGTACCTGGGCGACGATTTCCATCACAACGGGGCGTTTCGCCTGGGCTACGGGCTGGAATATTCGGCGCGCATGGAGACCGGCAAGGAAAACTCGGCGTTCGATTTCGACCGGTTCGATACGTTCGACTGGTATCTGCGGCTGGGTCCGGTTTCCAATTTCAACAAGAAGTTCGCGCACGGGAAACTGCCGACCTGGAACGATTTCGTGGAGCATCCGAATTACGACGAGTTCTGGCAGCGGCAGGCGGTGACTCCTTATCTGAAGCAGGCGGCGGTGCCGAATCTGAATGTGGCCGGTTGGTTCGATCAGGAGGATTTCTACGGTCCGCTGAAGATTTACGAGACGCTGGAGAAGTTCGACAGCGGGCACCTGAATTATTTGGCGGTGGGGCCGTGGAATCACGGTGGATGGTCGCGCGGGGCGGGCCGGGCGTTGGGCAAGATTGATTTCGGCAGCGACACCGGCCGGTATTTTCGCGAGAAGATTCAAGCGTCGTGGTTTGCGTACTGGCTGAAGGAGAAAGGCAAGCTGGAGTTGCCGGAGGCGCTGACGTTTCAGACCGGGTCGAACAAATGGGAGAGCTATCAGGAGTGGCCTCCGCGGCAGGGCGTGGAGCGGCGCAAGTTGTACTTTCACGACGCAGGCGCGTTGTCGTTCGAGGCTCCGCGCTTGGATGGGGTAAATGAGTTTGACAGCTACGTTTCCGATCCGGCGCATCCGGTGCCTTATCGGCATCGGCCGATTGAAGCGACGTATGGCGGAGCTTCCGGCTGGGCGCCGTGGCTGGTGGAGGACCAGCGGTTCGTGCATGAGCGGCCGGATGTTTTGAGTTGGGAGACGAGGCCGATGGATCGCGAACTCGTGGTGGCGGGCGATATAGTCGCGCATCTTTTTGCATCGACCAGCGGGACGGACAGCGACTGGATTGTGAAGCTGATCGACGTGTATCCGGAGAAGGGCGAGAAGGACCCGCCGATGAACGGGTATCAGTTGATGATCGCCGATGAGGTGCTGCGGTCGCGGTTCCGCAACGGGTTTGAGAAGCCGGAGCCGCTGGTGGCGGATCAGGTGACGGAGTTCACAGTGGATCTCCACAGCAACAACCACGCGTTCTTGGCGGGGCATCGGGTGATGGTGCAGGTCCAGAGCACGTGGTTTCCGCTGATCGACCGGAATCCGCAGAAGTTCGTACCGAATATTTTCATGG
>DASQGY010000355.1:0-19729 GCA_035632375.1 Bryobacteraceae bacterium
GAATCTCCCAGGAACACGGTGGCCGGGTTGATGTTGTAGCAAAGGAATCCGAGCAGGGCGCCGGCCAGCGGCAGCGTAGCGTGGACTAATGGATCGTTGCCGTGAAGCCAGGCCGCGCCGCAAATCGCCAGCGTCGCCACCAGGCCCATGCCCGCGCACAGTCCATCCAGTCCATCGATCAGGTTGAGAGCATTGGTGGCCAGCAACAGCCAGAAAATGGTGAGCGGAAGATTTAGCCAACCGGGGAGCGTATTTCCCAGAATGTCGATCCGCAGACCGCTCCAGAAGACTAATACCGCCGCCGCTACTTGACCAGCCAGTTTGTAAATCGGCTTCAGGTTGAACAGGTCATCCAAAAGCCCGACCAGGAATATCACGCCTGCACCGGGGATCAGCTTCCAGGCCAACGAGCTGAAGCCGCTGGACAGATTGCTGAAGGAAATCAGCGATATGCCATAGGCGATGGCGATCGGGATCCCGCCGATGCGCGGGATCGGATAATCGTGCACTTTGCGCGGCCCCGGGCGGTCTACGACGTTGTAGGAGCGGAAGATGTCGCGCAGAATCGGCGTCAGGATCACGGAGATGACGAACGCCTTGAGGCTGACCCAAATCACCTGGTTGGAGAACAGTATGTTCACTACGCCTCATCCTTGGAATCGGCAGCGATCCGGCAGCTCTTTATTGCTGGCCATCTCCCGCGTCCGATTCATTCCACAACGCCTGAATCCTTGCCAGTTTCGCTCTGTCTAACCAGTGTTCCACGGCTACGCACAGACGAAGCCCTTGTTTCTTGCGCACTACGCCCAGATAGATCGCGTCATTGGTTTCAATCTCCGCCGGCGCGCCTGGGTCGAACTCGTCCGCATCGGCAACGAGTTCCAGCTCCAAATCCCGCCCGTTCCAGGAGGTTTGCAATGCGCGCTGGGGGCTCCCCTTCGGCAGCCGCCGGAGAGCGACTTCGCCTCCCTCTAACATGACTGCTCCCATTCTAGCTGAAGCCCCCGAAAAGACGATCACTCATTAGTACCAGGGGCTTTTCACAGTAAATGGAGACAGAGGAAGTATCCTGAGAGGAGTCCATCGTCAAAATGAGACTCCAGCCAAACTGATGCGCGTTCTATTTCTCTCACCCCGTCAGTGTTGGCCCGCGATCAGTGGAGCGAAACTTCGAGATTATTACTTCGCTCGCGCTCTCGGACAGCGGCATGAGCTGACTTATGTGCATTTCCGCGAGCCTGGAGCGCCGGCCATCCAGCCGGAAGAGCTTCCCTTCGCGCGGCAAGTGATGTCGGTGTCCAAGCCGCACGCCTACAGCGCCGCAAAGATCGCGCGCGGTCTGATTGGCCGTTGGCCGCTTCCGATCCTCAACTACACCTCCCCCGAAATGGATCGAATACTGCGCCAGATCCTCAGCGGCCAGCGCTACGACCTGGTTCATTTGGATATTGTGCAGTTGGCAGGATATGCTGCCGCGATCGATCAATACGCCGGCGGCAAGGCGCGAATTGTGTACAACTGGCACAACATCGAATCGGAGCTGCTGCGGCGCTACAGCCAGTCCGAGCCAGCTTTTCTCCGGCGCATGTACGCGGCTTGGACGGCACCGAAGATGGAACGAGTGGAAAGAACCATACTCCAATCGTCATTCGGCCACGTAGTGTGCAGCGAGGAAGAGCGTCGCGCGGTGCTGGCCGTGGCGCCGGGCGCGCGAGTTGCTGTCGTGGAGAACGGCGTCGACACCGCATACTTCGCTGGCGCGCCCGGTGGAAATCGGAATCGCATCGTGTTCGTCGGCTCGATGGACTACTTTCCGAACATCGAAGCAGCCGGATTGTTCGCGCGCGACATCTGGCCGCAGGTGCGGAAGCGGCTGCCTGATTACCGCTTCACCATCGTCGGTTCGAAACCGGATCCCTCCGTGCTCGCGCTGGGCGAGTTGCCTGGCGTGGAAGTTACAGGGACCGTGCCGGACGTTCGTCCGTATTATCGGGAAGCGCTCGCCACCGTGGTTCCGCTTCGGACCGGAGGAGGCACCAGGCTCAAGATTCTGGAATCGATGGCCGCCGGCGTCCCGGTGGTATCGACGGAGTTTGGCGCGGAGAGACTGGCGGTTGAGCCCGGCAAGCACATCATTCTGGCTAACGCTGACGATCCGCTGGCTTGGGCCGGCGAACTGGCCGATTTGGCGGATTCCACGTCCAAGCGGTACGACTTGATCGAAGCCGCTGCGCGTCTGGTCCGCGAGCGCTACGACTGGAACACGCTCGGCGATCTGCTGTGCCGGACGTACGACGGCTGGCTGGAGCAAGCCGGATGAAACCGCTGCGCCTGGTCGCCATCATCGAAGCTTCCACCATTACCGGCCCGGCGAAGAATCTGCTCGAATTCGCCAGAGGGGCCACAGCATCGGTCGTCGATACGCAGATTGTCACCTTCGTTCGAGGCGACGAAGCAAATCTGTTCGTCCAGGCCGCTCAGCGCGGAGGATTGGGAGTACATGCTATCCGGGAACAGGGGCGTTATGACCGGCGTGTGATCCGGGAGTTGCAGGATCTCGCCGCCAGACTACAGCCGGACATCATTCAAACGCACGCGGTCAAATCTCATTTCCTGGTGCGGCTGGCACGCTTGCAGCGTCTGGTCCCCTGGGTTGCCTTTCATCACGGCTACACCTGGACGTCGGCGCGGGCGCGAATCTACAACCAACTGGATCGCTGGTCGCTGCGGGCTGCGCGCAAAGTGCTCACCGTGAGCCAGCCGTTCCGCAAGGAGCTTCAGGACAAGGGCGTTCCCGCCGAAAGA
The DNA here is from genome assembly GCA_035632375.1 of Bryobacteraceae bacterium. Taxonomy (GTDB): domain Bacteria; phylum Acidobacteriota; class Terriglobia; order Bryobacterales; family Bryobacteraceae; genus Palsa-89. The sequence goes on from DASQGY010000355.1 coordinate 2,806, forward strand.
ATCGAAGTGATTCACAACGCGATACGGCCGGATTGGGCGGCCGAAGCGCGCCAACCGGAAAATGCCGATAGGATCCGCGCCGATTGGAAAATCCCCCCGGACCGAAAGGTAATCCTGATCGTCGGCAGGCTGTCGCTCGAAAAGGATCACCTGACTCTGATTCGAGCGCTGGCCCAGATTCCCGCGCACCTGCAGGCGCATTTGCTGATCGTCGGTGAAGGGCCGGAGCGAAGCCGCATTGAAGAAGAAATTCGGCGATCCGGGCTGAGCGCTGCGGTGACTCTGACCGGGCAGCAAACTGCGGTGGAGCGATTTTACGGTATCGCTGATCTGGCTGTTCTTTCCTCGCGGACCGAAGGATCGCCGAACGCGCTGCTCGAAGCGATGGCTGCTCACGTTCCGGTAGTCGCGACGCGCGCGGGCGGAATTCCAGAGATCGTGAAGGATGGCGAGAGCGCCTTGCTGGTCTCGCAGGGCGATGCCGGACAGTTGGCCGGCGCGATGACCAGATTGTTCGATGATCCCGAACTGGCTCGGCAATTGGCGGATCGCGCCGTGCAACTGATTCGGACAAATCATGCGCCGGAAGCGCGCACTGCGCGGCTGGTGGAGATTTATCGCTCGCTCGCCGCCAAGAAGTAAATCCGCGGGGTTCTCTTATACTAGGGGCAAGTGCGCACGCTACTAATCTGCCATGAGGAGGAACCTCTCAACGCGGTGGCGCTGGCGCGCTGGATGGCGTCGTTTTCCGAACTGGCAGGCATCGTAGTCATACAGGAAAAGGGTTCCCGATTCGGGGCCAGGCTGCGCGCCGAGATCAGGCGGAATGGTTTTTTCCGGCTGTGGGACGTATTTGCGTTCCGGCTGCGCTACCGGCTTACGGGCGAGGCTGCTCGCGACCACGGGGAAGAACAGGCGCTGGTCGATAAGATCTGCGCACAATACCCGGATGTTCCGCCTTCTACTCGCCGTCTCCTTTGCCAGAGTCCGAACAGTCCGGAGGCGCAGCAGTTCATTGCCGAGTGCGCGCCGGACGTGATGATCGCACGATGCAAGAGGATCCTGGCCAAGAGGATCTTCTCGCTGGCGAAGACCGGCACCTTTGTGCTTCATCCAGGCATCTGTCCGGAATATCGGAACGCGCACGGGTGCTTCTGGGCCATGTCGGAAGGCGATGCCGGCAAGGTCGGATTGACGCTGCTTCAGGTGGACGAAGGAGTAGATACTGGTCCGGTCTATGGCTACTATTCCGTCCCGTATGATCCTCTGGCCGAATCGCACATCCATATTCAAAATCGCGTGGTATTCGAAAATCTGGACGCGATCAGGGACAAGCTCGTCGAGATCCATCAAGGCACGGCGCAGCGGATATCCACCGCTGGACGCAAGTCCGCTGTCTGGGGACAACCCTGGCTCTCTCGTCAATTGGCCGTCGAACGGCGGGCTAGAGCAGCGCGTCATCAGGCAATCACTCTGCTTTATCACGACGTGGTACCGGGCGAAGATCGATCAGTCAGCGGCTTCGCGGGAGCAGATGCCGATTTGTACAAGCACACCGCTGCCGAGTTCGCAGGCCACATCGCCGCCATCGCCGCGAAGTGCCGCCGCCCGTTGATGCTGATGCAGGATCTCAGTGGGCGCCAACTGCTGCAGCCGCCGCTGCTGCTGACCTTCGATGACGGGGGCAACGGGTCGCTGCTGGCCGCGGAAATGATCGAGGTGCAAGGCTGGCGCGGGCACTTCTTCATCACTACGGACCGTATCGGCACCCCGGGTTTCGTATCGGCGGACGATATCCGCGAGTTAGACCGGCGAGGCCACGTGATCGGAAGCCACTCGGCCACGCATCCTTTGCTCATGGCCACCCTCAGTCCGGCGGCCATACTCGAGGAATGGCGCCAAAGCCTGCGAGTTCTGAGTGAAATTCTGGGCCGGCCGGTGAATGCTGCGTCCGTTCCCACGGGTTCCTTCAGCCGGCAAGTGGCTGCGGCCGCCGCCCAGGCGTCGATTCACTATCTGTTCACATCCGAGCCGACGCCGGAGATCCGCATCGTTGATGGCGTTCGCATCTTTGGCCGCTACTGCGCGAAACAGAGCACGCCGCCGGATCGAGTGGTGGATTGGGTGAACGGAGGATTTTGGAGCCGCGCAGGCGAACGCGTGTTCTGGGATGCCAAGAAGATTCTGAAGGCGGCGGGCGGAGCGCACTGGCTGGATTTCCGCAAATGGTTCCTGTCGCGCAGGCAGGCGGAGCCTCGCGGCTGATTCTAACGGCTGGTCATCGCCGGAGCAACGCCCGGCTCAACGGCGGTTGCGCGAGTATCGTTCTTGCGAAGCCAATGCTCCAGGGCGATCAGAAACCAGATCTGCCGCGGCGTCTGCTCCGCGCTGAGCGCCTGTTTCACTGCGCCTTCCAGGCTGCCCCGCCGCAGCCAGCCTTCGCGTTCCAGTAGCGAGCCGGTCTTCAGGTTGTGGAGCTCCTGGCTCCATTGATTCACGAGCCAGCGCTCCACCGGAATGGTGAAGCCCTGCTTCTTTCGCGAGGCCACAGACGGACTGACCCGGCGGCGCACGATCTCTCGCAAGATCGCCTTCAGGACACCGCCTTGCAGCCGGAGTTGCGGGGGGAGCTTTGCAGCGAAGTCCCATAGGACGTGATCCAGGAAGGGCGATCGCGCTTCCAAGGCGTAGAACATCGTCCCGCCATCAACCTTGGTCATGAATTCCGCGGTGAACCACATGCGCTGCTGATAGTTCAGAAAATCCTGCATCAGGTTTCGGGCGGAAGAGAAAGCCAGAGGAATCTTCCGGTGCGGAAGCTCCAGGCCGCGAAGCCTGTCGCCCAGAAGTCCGCGTTCGTCGTAGTAGGGCAGTCCGTCATGAGCGCGGGTCATGGCGCCTAGGCCGCCTGTGACGTAATCGGCGAAATGCGTGGGACGCCGCAGTGCCGGAACGGCACGGAACGCAGGCCGCGCGACGCGCCAGGCCGCGGGTACAGCGCCGGGCAGTTTCCGTGCGATCTGCTGGGCCTTCAGGCAGTGCTGATGGAATGAATATCCAAGGAAGATATCGTCGCCGCCGTCGCCGGTCAGCAGAACCGTGGCGTAAGGCTTCACTGCCCGCGACACGCGCAGCATGGCCAGCGCCGACGAACATCCGAACGGCTCGCTGTAGGCGGAGGTCAATTCGTCCAATACGCCGCCGCGTTCCTTCGGCAGGACGACGATCTGATGGGGAATGCCGAGGATCCGGGCGGTTTCTACCGTAGCCGGCGCTTCATCCTCGGGATCATCCGGAGTGCTGACGGTAAACGCAGTCACGTTGGCATTGAGCTTGGCCATGGCCCAACAAACCAGCGTCGAATCGATTCCACCGCTGAGCAATGCGCCGATGGGAACGTCGGCATAGAGGCGGAGCCGCACCGCTTCCAACAGCAGGCGCTCGGTTTCGTCGACTGCATCGGCAAATGTGATCGGCGAGTTCTCATCCGGTTCGGCCAGCGACCAGTATTGCCGTTGCTTCATGCTGCCGTTGCGCCATTCGAGGATTGTGGCCGCGGGCAGTTTCTCCGCGCCCTGAAAAATCGTCCGCTCATCGGTTACGTAGCCGAATTCCAAGTACTCCAGAACGGCGGCCGGATCTACCTCATCGACTAATCCGGCGGCGCGCAATGCACCCACGGTGGAAGCGAACGCAATCTGTCCATTCTTCGCGCAGTAGACCAGCGGCTTCACGCCCAGCCGGTCGCGCACCAGGAAGAGCGTCTCGCGACGGTCGTCCCAAATAGCCAGTGCGAACATGCCGCGCAAACGCGCTACCAGTGCGTCCATGCCCCACTGTTCGTATCCGCGAACCAGGACCTCAGTGTCGGTGTTGGAGCGGAACGAATGTCCGCAACTCTCGAGATCCTTACGTAATTCCAGGAAATTATAGATGCAGCCGTTGAAGGACACGGCAACGCGCGCGTCGTCGGAGAGGAGGGGCTGCCGTCCGGCATCGCTCAGATCGATGATGGACAGGCGGCGATGACCCAATAAAGCGCTCGGCCATGTCGCGACTCCCTCGGAGTCCGGTCCGCGGTAGGCAATGGCATCGATCATCGCCCGCAGCGTGCGTTCCGCCGCGTTGCGATCGTCGAAACCGGCCACGCCGGCTATGCCGCACATAGCTTAATTGTCGCAGACCGGCGTCAGAGCAGCAGGCGATATTGCGTCACCGGCAGCGCCGTAGTGCACCATGCGGAGATTCCCGGTACGATGAACTTGTTTGAAGACACTGGTTAAAAATCTGGCGCAAGCGATATTCCTCGTACTGGCTTTTCTTCCTGCGCTTCTATCAGGGTTCGGCAGGCTGGAGCCGGTTTTCGTGATGTTCGCACAAGCCTTCGCCACGGCGCCGGGCATCCTGGGCGATTATCTTCGAATCGCGTACTACCGGCTTACTTTGAAGGAATGCGCGCTCGGAAGCCGCATTCAATTCGGTTCCTTCTTCGCTCATCCGCAAGCCAAGGTCGGTCGCAGTGTTTACATCGGCTCCTACTGCGTGCTGGGGAGAACCGAAATCGGAGACCGAACGCAAGTGGCCAGCGGCGTCCAGATCCTGAGCGGAAAGCGCCAGCATTCCCGGGATTCCTCAGGACGGATCCAGGGTTCCGATCAGGGCGAATTCACCACGATTTCGATCGGCCAGGATTGCTGGATCGGTGCGGCCGCGGTGGTGATGGCCGATGTCGGCGCGGGATCGACGGTAGGCGCCGGCTCGGTGGTAACCAATGCCGTTCCTCCGGGCACAGTCGCCGTCGGAAGCCCCGCGCGCGTGATCGGCGCCGCCTCCGGGTCTGAGCGAGGATGAGCGGATCCAAAGCGGTGAAGCCGGCTTCTGTCCTGTTGATTTGCGATTCTTACCCGCCAGTGATGGGCGGATCGGAGATAGAAGCGCAACGCGTCTCTTCCGCATTGATCGGGCGCGGCCATCGCGTCCTGGTGCTTTGTTCCGGAGGCCCACCGATGCCGCCGGTGCGCGATTGGACCGATCCAGCCGGTGTGCCGGTGCGCATTCTGACTCGATCGTCGCGCGGAAAATGGAAGGACATCCTGTTCGCCTTCCGGGTGGCGTGGAACATCTGGAAGGAACGGCGCAACTATGAGATTGTCTATTTCCTGATGCAGGGTTTGCATCTGGCGTCAGGGCTCTTGGCCGCACGCGCGCTGGGGAAGCCCATTCTCGCGAAGATCTCCGGCAGCGGCGTGATTCCGATGATGCGCGGCTCTCTCCTCGGCCGATTGGAATTGCGATGGATTCACTCCTGGGCGCAGCGTCTGCTGGTGCTGAACGAAGGGATGATCGGGGAGGCGCTGGATGCCGGCTTCGTGCGGGATCGCATCACTTGGATGCCCAACCCTGTGGACACCGACGAGTTTAGGACTGCCGCGCCGGGTGAAGCGGCGATGCTCCGCCGTCAATTCGCCCTACCTGCGGGAGCAAAAATCGTGACCTATGTTGGCCGCTTGTCGCCGGAGAAGGGCTTGCCGCTCCTGTTGTGCAGTTTTGCGTTGGCCGCGCGCTCGGTTCCCGACGCCTTGCTGCTTCTGGTTGGGGACGGCCCGATGCGCGCGGAACTCGAAGCTTTGGCTGCACGCCATGGTCTTGCCGCCGAGCAGATTCGGTTCGCCGGGCGCGTAAACGCTCCGGAGGTTCCGAGCTGGCTGCGCGCGAGCGATCTATTCGCGCTTACCTCGCCGAGCGAAGGGTTTCCGTGCGCGCTCAGCGAAGCAATGTCAGCGGGGCTTCCGGCAGTAGTCACCGATATTCCCGGAAATATACAACTCATCGCCAACGGCGTGGAGGGGGTTACTGTACCGGTGGACGACGAAGCCGCTACGGCAGCCGCACTGGTGCTACTGCTGACAGATCCGGCCGCGCGCCAGCGGATGGGCCAAGCCGCGCGACAGAGAATTATCGACAACTATTCCATTCTGACGGTCGCGGAATGCTATGAAGACCTTTTTGACCGGATACTGGTTCCAGTCGCGAGTCCATCGGCTCAGCCCGGACTTTGAGTGCCGGTGCTGCGGGACGGCGCTGCTTTCATCGATAATAAAGCTGCATGGGTCGAATGTTATCCACCAGGGCTCGGCCGGCCTCCGTTGGGCTAACGGCGTCTCCGCCGGCGCGAATCGCCGCGCACCCGGACGCATCGCCTGCTGCGAAGACTTCACCCACAGTCGCAGCCGTAACGGATCCACAGGCTTCTTCGCTGGTTCGCAAAATAGCCTTTGGCTTTGCTCTCGCTCTGATCTATGTGCGCTTCGCCGTGCTGCCGGAGTTCCTGTTCTACTTCACGGGTGTCAACACTTACATACTGTACTTGCTCGCGCCGCCCGCCCTGCTGGGACTCCTGTTTACCGGGGGCTTGCGCCGAACGCTGCGCGCGCCGGCTGCGTGGTATTGGATCGGGTTTTTCGCCTGGATGATTCTGGCCACGCCATTCAGTAGCTGGCGTGGCGGGTCCCTTGACCGGGTTATCAGTTACGGACGAATCGATTTCATCTTCCTGTTTGTAATGGCCGGACTCGCTGTTAGTTGGGGAGAAGTGCGAGCCATGCTTGGCGCCATTGCCCTTGCCGCGCTGACGAATCTCTTGTTGGCGCGGACTTTTGTCGGCGCGGTGAACGGACGAATGATTCTGGATTTGCCTTTCAACGGAGTGATCACCAACTCCAACGATCTGGCGGCGCATCTGATTATCCTCCTGCCGTTCCTTTTGTTCATCGTGCTGAAATCGCGCAACCTGTTTGTGCGAGCCGTGCTGTTGGTCGGAATCGTCTACGGCCTGTGGGTGATCCTGGGCACTGCGTCGCGAGGAGCTTTCATCGGGCTGCTGGCGATGTTTGTGTTCTATCTGCTTCGCGCCCCGGCCGCGCACCGGACGGCGATGTTGGTGATCAGCCCTATTCTGGCAATCGCGTTTGTCGCACTGATGTCGCAGGCCACCCTGCAACGCCTGGGGAGCGTGTTCAAGAAGCCGGATGCGCAATTGCAAACGAATCCGGACGACGAAGCGGCCGCATCCTGGGAATCGCGAAATTACCTGCTCAAGAAGAGTCTGTACTTCACCGTGACGCATCCTCTTTTTGGCGTGGGCCCAAGCCAGTTTTCGAATTTCGAAGGGAAAACCAGCCGGGAGCAGGGGTTTCACGGGAACTGGCATGAGACGCACAATTCCTACACGCAAGTGTCCAGCGAATGCGGGATTCCGGCGGTCCTCTTTTTCATAGCCGGCCTGGTGAGCGCCTTCCGTCTGGTCAACGACACGTATCGCGCGGCGCGAGAGGCCGGCCACAGAGAGATCGCCGCGGCCTGCTTGTGTTATCTGCTGACCTTGGTCGGGTACATGATTACGCTGATCTTTCTGGCACACGCATATCGCTTCACGTTGCCGGCGCTCGTCGGCCTGGCCATAGCGATACATTTCGCCGCGGAGCCCGTACTGAATAACGCACGGCGGCCCGCCTCTGCCTGACGAGCAATTCAGGAATATCGACTTCAGGAGCTGATGATCCGAGCTTGAGCGTGCGCCCCGTCCGATCCGTCGCCATCATCAACCCGCTTGCGGATTTCGGCATCAATCAGTATTCTCATGAACTGGCCGAGGCTCTCGGCGGGATCGGGATACGCACGGCCTACTATACCGGGTCCGCCGCAGCGCTCCCCTATCCGCGAGATTACCGGCGTATCCCGGGCCTCGGTAGCGTCTTGCTGAAGCATGGCTACTGGTTTGGCGCTGAGGCGCCTCCGGCCGGCCCGGATCCAAGTTGCTCGCGGCCCGCCGCTGATTGGGTTTCTGAAGCCATGTCGACATCGACGCCGGATGGCCCCAGGGAATCCTGGCAAGCGCCGCAATCGGTCTGGCGCGGCCGGATCCTGACGGTCGAACTGGCCCTTCAACTGCGCCTCAGCGGCTTCGATGCTGTGGTGACCCAATGGCCGGACATGGATTGCTATCGAAGCTTCTGGGCGGCGTGCCGCAGGCTTGGCCTGTTTCTAGCTCATATGGTGCACAATGTCGTTCCACATGAGAAGGGCATGCAGGGTACGGGCTCGGAGGAAGCCTTTCAGGAGAGCCATATGCTGTTGACGACTTCCGAGTGGGGCCGCCAACAGCTTAGCGCGCTTCATCCCGAACTGGCGGGCAGGATCGGAGTATCGAGGATTGGACTGTACACCATGTATCCGCGATTCGAGGATGCCCGCGACCGTGTGCGCCATCAACTGCGCGTAGATCCCGGCGATCCGCTCATTCTGTTTTGCGGCGCGATTCGACCTTACAAGAACCTGGACGGCGTACTGGACGCGATGCAAAGCGAATTGCTGCGCCGCGCAACTCTGGTGGTGGCCGGCGTGGAGTCGCATTATCCCGATCTCGATCCGCATGATCCGTTGGGGCGAGCCCGGCGCCGGGCGAATGAGCTGGGGATCAGCCACCGGTTACGGCTCATTCCGCGCCACACGACCAATTCGGAGTTAGCCGAGTTGATGGAAGCGAGCGATATCGTGGCGCTTCCCTACTTGAAGGAATACACTTCCGGCAGTGCAGTGCTGCTGCTGGCGATGTCGTTCGGCAAGTTTGTTGTGGCGACCAATACATCCGGGTTCGACGAATACCTGGCTCAATATCCGCGTTCGATTCTTTTGAGTGACACCAGTGCAGGAACCATCGGCTCAGCATTGGCTGCCGCAGCGGAACGTCTGTCGCCGAGGCCGGCTGAAGATCCATTTCTGCCGGATCTGCAATGGCCAGCGATCGCTCGCCAACTTGTCAAGGATATTCAGTCCGCGGACCAGGCTCGATAGCACGGCCAGCACGGTCAGATCAGGCATGACGCACCGGTCAATCCAGCGCCTTTGCCGTCAAGACGCCGGAGCCGCCCATACTGGCGATTGCGCCTGCTGAGAGTGTTAAGCTCGAAATGCAATCAGCGGCATCAGACGCCATCGATGCGCATCCTTTACCTTCAGGCGACTTATACGCCACCACCGAAAGATCCTCACGTGGATCGATTCTTCCTGCTTTCCGAATTTCTCGAGGGCGATGTCCTGCAACCGGTTTGGGCGCGCACACCCGAGGACATCGAGCGCAGCTACGGCTCCGGTTCCTACCCGGCGTATGTTTCCGGCCGATTCCGCTATCACTGGATGCTGGCCTGGAAGTACACCGGCGTGCGGCGGCGCCTGGCTGTCTTTTGGTTTTGCTTGCGCCAGGGTCTGGCTTTGCACCGTCAGAATCGCTACGACTGCATCATCGCCTACTCGCATATGACCAACGGGCTAATCGCGGCGATCCTCAAGCTGTTAACCGGAGCAAAGCTGATCATTGAGATTGCCACTGCGCCGGAACGCATCTACATATCGTCAAATCCCCGGCCGACTCTGGGCGATCGCCTGCGGAAATTTTATTCCGATGTTTGCCTGCACATCTCTTTATGGTCGGCCGATCGCGCTCATCTGCTCCACATGGGCCAAGTCTCTTCGTATCGCTTCCTGCGCAAAGTGCGCGCGTCGGTATTTCACGACTTTGTTCCAGTCTCGGCCGTTGCCGCCCATCGCGATGCGGGAGATCTGTTCGTGCTGTTCGTCGGCGCTCCGTGGTATCTGAAGGGTGCCGATCGTTTGATCCAGGCGTTTCGCCGCCTGGCGCCGGACTTCCCCGAAGTCCAGTTGAAGCTCCTGGGCCACTATCCGGATCGGGCCGGTCTGGATGCGCTCTGCGAGTCTTCTCCGCAAATTGAGATTCTCAAAGCGCTGACGCATCCGCAGACGCTCGAACTGATCAGCCAGTCTGCAATTCTTGTGCTGCCGTCGCGCTGCGAAGGCTTGCCGCGGGTAATTATCGAAGCGATGACCGCGGGCGTGCCGGTGATCGGATCGGATGTCGGCGGCATTCCTTCGTTGATTCGTGACGGAGAAAACGGCTTTGTCGTACCGAATGGCGATCCGGTGGGACTCGAAGCGCGGATGCGTGAACTGTTGGGCAATGCAGCACTCCGGGAGCGGCTTGGCGCCCGCGGCCGGGAGTTGGTCCTCGGTCAGTTGAACGAACAGGTTTACGTCCGCGAGTTCGCAAAAATGGTCGCGCTCACGGTGGAGCCTGACGGGCAGGCTCATTTCAATTAAGCGGCCCCGCTCGTCAACGATCGCCGCGCGCTTCCGTGCGCGGTAAACTTTGGCTGAGATCGAAAAACTGATCCGCAGAGGTCATGCTTACCGAACTTCAGTATCGCTGGCTGCGCAAGCATTATCCAGGCGATCCCGGCGATTTCGCCGAATGCTCCACGGGCGAATCCAAGCTGCGGCTTCAATTGGGCGACGACTTGTTCGCGGCGATCCAGGGTAAGACGGTTGTCGACTTCGGCTGCGGAGAGGGCTCCGAGGCGATCGAGATGGCTCGAGCCGGGGCCGCCGAGGTGATCGGAGTCGACATCCGGGAAGATGTTCTCCAAACAGCAACAGCGAGAGCCCGGGACGCAGGACTTAGCGCGCGCTGCAAGTTCCAATCCGCGCTTCCGAAGTCCGCCGACGTGGTGGTGTCTTTGGACGCATTCGAGCACTTCGCTAACCCTCCGCAGATTTTGGAAATCATGAACGGCCTGCTGGCAGATGGCGGCCAGGTTCTTATCAGCTTCGGGCCTACGTGGTATCACCCCTTGGGCGGCCACTTGTTCTCCGTATTTCCCTGGGCTCATCTGCTGCTCAGCGAGAAAGCGCTCATTCAGTGGCGCTCCGACTTCAAGACCGATGGCGCCACGCGTTTCAGCGAAGTGGCCGGCGGATTGAACCAGATGACGATTCGCCGGTTCGAACAAATGGTAAAGAACAGCCCTTTCGTCATCGAGACGTTGGAGACCGTGCCGATCCGCCGCCTGCGGCCGATTCACAACCGCTTGACTCGTGAGTTCACCACCGCCGTTGTGAGATGCCGGTTGATCAAGCGTGGTCGGAGCGTGGCGAGCTAAACGCCCAGTCGCTCATCGGGCGGGATTCAAACGGAGAGACGTTGCATCGGTTCCGCGGCGGCGCCGTTGCGCGATTGCTCCGGGGCGGTCCGCGCCGGAAGCTTTGCCACCGCAATAATTGTGGACGACAAAAAACCAAAGCACGGCAAATGTAAAGTTCGCAAGATCCGCCGCAGAATTTTGCTGCGGGTGGCGAAATAGATATTTTCCACTTCGAAGCCATTCGACCTCAGCAGGTTGGCAAGCGTGAAAGGGCAATACCAGGAGACGTGCTCTTCGTTCCAGCGTTTCTCTTCCAACGAAAACCATCGCTCGACGGCGTGCAGTATGAAAAACGCATGAGGCGTGGTGATCACCAGCCGGCCATTTTCATTCAGGTGATGAACCATATTGGAAACAAAAGGACCGGGGCTTCCGATATGTTCGATGAACTCGCCGGCGACGACGACGTCGAACTTGCGGTCCAGCCGGGTGGATGTGGCATCGCCGCATACCATGTCGTATCCGCGCTTACGCAATTCTTCGACGTGCGACTGCAAAATATCCAGTCCGATCACGGACTTAGCGCTACGAACTAAATGCCGGTGCAGCCACGTATTCAAAGCCTCGCTGGACGGGTTGTGGTCCACGCACCCGACATCCAACACGTTCTTGTCTTTTACGTAGTCCGACAAGAATTGTTGAACGGTGACTGAAGCCGGCAAACGCTTCGTTATCATCTTCCCTGTATCGATCATAATGCCAGGACCGTCGCGTTGGAAACGCCGCTTATTAGCGCTTCGGCGGGTAATTCACCTAGGCGCCGGCCACGGCGAGCTTGCAGCCTTTTGAAACAGCGTGAGACCTTTCGAGCCAAACGTGCACTCTCTAGATACGAATACTGGACGGACTGTTTCGAATAGCCGGTGCAGAAGCCGAATCGAGGGGATCTTTGGCTCCGAAGAAATTACTCTGCGTCTTCACTACTCTGTTGGGCCACGCCACAGTGACCCAGCGCTTCATGCGCGCCTTGAACCGGATGCCGGGGATCGAGCCCACTTATGTCCTGGTGGGCGCTGAGGACTTCGAGCGCTATCGCGCCCCGTGGTGGATGCGTGCCACCGAGCCTTGGCGCGGACAATTTATCGCCAGGCGAAAAGCAGAGCCGTTGTTCCGGCAGAAATTCGATATGCTGCTGGTCAACGCCTGGGAATTCGCTGTCGCCTTCCGCGATCTGGCGCACGGGATGCCGGCCATTGCGGCCATGGACGCTATTCCGGCAACATTCTACAACCAGCGCCGGCAGAACGTCCGTTTTGGAATCGCGCGCTGGATTTCGCACCAACTGTATCACCGCTCCTTCGGGCGCGCGGCTCGCGAGTTTGACCTGTTTCTTCCGAAGAGTTCCACCTGTGCGCGTGCGCTTCGCGAGCAGCATGAAATCCCGGCCGGCCGTTGTTTCGTCACGCTCGCTCCCCAGTTCCTGGAAACCTGGAAGCCTGTTTCCAAGCCGCCTTCTTCCAGGCTGCAGCTTCTATTCGCCGGCAATGATTTCCGGCGAAAGGGCGGTGAGTTTCTTCTGCGACTCTTCTCCGAACGCTTGGCCGGACACTGCACGCTCACCATCGCGTCGAACGACAGATCTCTCACAGGCCGGCAGTTCCCGGACGGCGTTCGTTTGTTGCAGGGTCAGGGCCGCGATGCGCTGATCCCTCTCTATGGCCAGCACGATCTGTTTGTTTTCCCTACGCAGCAGGATTTCACGCCCGAAGTGGTCGCCGAGGCGCTGGCTACGGGAATGCCTTGCCTTGCGACCGAGGTGGATGGCATTCGCGACCTCATCCTGGACAGCGTGAACGGATACGTCATGCCTCCGCACGCGCCGATCGATTCCTGGGCTGAGCCGATCCTGAGCCTGGCCGCAAATCCTGGCGAGCTTCGACGAATGTCGGTCAATGCGCGCAAGTTTGCCGAGGCGGAACTCGATTTCGAACGCTTCGAGGAATTGCTTGCGGGCGTCATCCATCGCCTGGCTGTCCCCGATCCGGCCGCGGAAACGCCGGAGTGGGCCCTGTCCGCCGGCGTGGCGTGATGAGATGGCTCGCTAAAGTATCCCGCTCAACCAGCCTTCGAAATCGATACGCTCCATGCCGCCGCCGTCCAAATAGCGGGGCAACATCAGACGTTCGCTGCGCTGGCTGATCAAGCCCGGTTCGCAGGTGGTGGCGCTCCGAACTCCACACTCGCGCAACCACGGTAAGAAATCAGGCGCAGTCACACCGCTGGGATAACAGAAGTGCCGCGGCGCCCGGCCGGTGAATTCTTCAATTCGCCTACTGTTGTCGCGGATCTCGCGCACGAACAATTCCCGATCGAGCGGCGTTCGATGCCGGTGCGTGTGCAGTTGAACGTCGATGCCTTTCTTTGCCGCCATCGATACTTCTTCGGGCGACATGAGCTGAAACAGCCGGTCGCGTAATATGCTGTCGTAATCGACTCCGTGAGATTCAGCGCATTGCCTGGCGATCGCGTCCCTGGCTTCTGTATCCAACTTTTGAGCGCGCGCATCGTCCACGTAGCGCCGGACTTCGCTCAGGCGTGCCTCTTGAGGCGTACCCGCGCTGCGTGAGCTCTTCCACAGGATATAGTTGATCACCAGGTTGAAGATCGGTAGGCGATAGTCGCAATAGAAAGTGGTCAGATACACGGTGCAGGGGAAGCCGAACTCAGACAACAGAGGCACGGCGTGACGGTAGAAGTCGTAGAACCCGTCGTCAAAGGTCAAGGCCACGCTGCGCGGGGGAAGAGATCGCTTCTCCAGAAGATCCAGCGCCACACTGAGCGGTAAGACGTTGGCGCCGGATTCGCGCAGCCACTGTAGGCGATCGCGGAACTGCTGCGGCGTTAAATACAGCCCGCCTTCCCATTCGTGCTCGTCGCGAAGAGAGATTCCGTGATAACAGAGGATGAGCAGCGTGTCGCGCCTGCGCATGCGTGCGGCAGCCGAGAATACGCCGGACGCACGCAACACCCGGAGGCCGGCATGTTTCAATTCTCTTTTCACCGCTTGCCTGTTGGTTCGGGAATTCTCTAACTAGCTTGAGCGCCAGTTAACGTGATTCAATCGTAACGTACATGCCTGTGCCGCTAGTGATCGTGGCAGGGGCGCGCCCGAACTTCATGAAGGTGGCGCCTCTGCTGGCTGCGCTGTCTCCGGACACTGACTTCGCCGCCACGCTGGTGCACACCGGCCAACATTACGATTACGCGATGTCCGGACGCTTCTTTGAAGAATTGGGGCTGCCCGAACCGGCCTATCATTTGGAAGCAGGATCCGGATCGCACGCGCAACAAACCGCCGAAATTCTCAAGCGCATCGAACCGGTGCTGATCGAGACCGCCCCTCGGGGAGTGATCGTCGTCGGCGACGTCAATTCCACGCTGGCCGCGGCCCTCGCCGCCAAGAAGCTGGGCATCGACGTCATCCATGTCGAAGCGGGGTTGCGCAGTTTTGACCGGCGAATGCCCGAAGAGATTAACCGCGTCGCCACCGATGCAATCTGCGACCTGTTCCTGGTTTCCGAAGAAAGCGGCTGCCGCAATCTCCTCCGCGAAGGTGCCGCGCCGGAACGTGTTCACCTGGTCGGCAACACCATGATCGATTCGTTGCGCCGCCATCTCGACCAGGCGATGAAGGGCGATGCGCGCGGGCGCGTGGTCGGAACCAATGGGCGATTCGGACTCGTTACGCTGCACCGTCCGGCGAACGTCGACGACGACCGCCAGATGCGCGGGATACTGGAGGCGCTCAACAAAATCGCGGAGGAGGTTCCGCTCTATTGGCCGGTTCACCCGCGGACTCGCGCGCGGCTGAATTCCGGTGTGGATGTTTCGCCGGAAATTCATCTTCTGGAGCCACTCGGTTATCTGGATTTTCTGAACCTGGAGGCGCAGAGTACTGTTGTCCTCACCGACTCCGGTGGAATGCAAGAGGAAACCACGGCGCTTGGTGTTCCCTGCTTAACCATTCGTGAAAACACGGAGCGTCCGGCAACCATCGAGCAGGGAACCAATCGCCTCGCGGGCACCACAACGGAATCCATCCTGCAAGCCTGGCGCGAGACGACCGCTCACCCGAAACGGGGCATGATCCCGCCGCTCTGGGATGGGATGGCCGCCGAGCGCTGCCGCACGGTTTTGCGCGAGTACTTTCTTGCTGCGCCGGGCGCGCCATGATGCAGCCCGCGATCCTGCTCATCGCTTATCACTTTCCACCAAGCAACGCCGTCGGCGGCGCGCGCCTGTTTCGCTTCTACAAATATCTAAAACGCCTGGGTTACGATTGCCGCGTTGTCACCGCCGCGCGGCAGGAACACAAGGATCCGGACATCGCCTATGTGCCGGATACCGCACGCCAGCGGCGTGAGGGATTCTGGTGGCAGGCAGAGCGCTGGACCGTCCGTTTCGCGCTTCATGGCGACCTCGCTCTAGGATGGTCGAGAGAAGCGTCGCAAGCCGGGCGATCCTTTTTCGCAGCGCACCCCGGCCGTCGCATCGCGATTCTATCGTCCGGCCCGCCCCTCGGTACCCATCTCGCTGCACGACGCCTGGCGCGACAGTCCGGCATGCCCTGGATCGCCGATTTTCGTGATCCCGTCAACAGCACCGCCGGCGAGCGCGCACCGCTCCAAGGGATTACCGCACCGTTTCTCGAGCAGCGTATCCTGCAGCGCGCCGATCTGGTGCTGGCCAATACCGGCCCCATGCGCGACCTATGGGTGCGGGCAAATCCGCAACTGAAGCCGAAGATTCAGGTGTGCTGGAATGGTTTCGATCCCGAAGACGTCATTCAGCGCGTCGCATTGCCGGCCAGAGAGCGCAAAGTATTGAGTCATGTCGGCGAGCTTTATGGCGGAAGAGACATCCGGCCCGTGCTGTTCGCACTGCAGCGATTGTTGGCCGCCGGCCGGTTGTTGAATTCCTCGATCCAGGTGCGTCAGATCGGCAATGTCGATCCGGCCTGGCTTCCCCCCAAGGACTTTCTGGACAATGCCGCGGCGCAGCGCTGGTTGGAGTTGAAGCCGGAAGTGCCGGCTGCTTCGGCGCGATCTTTGGCGCTGGAATCGGACGGGCTTATTCTGGTGCAGCCGCACACAAACGTCCAGGTTCCCGGCAAGCTTTTCGAGTATCTGCGGATGGGCCGCCCGATTCTGGCTTTCGTACTGCCGGATTCGCCCATTGAGGCTATCCTGGAACGTTCTGGTATTCCCTACGTGTGCCTTTATCCGAACATGACCGAAGCGGCAATGGAGGCTGGCGTTCTGAATTTCCTGACGTTGCTCTCTGGCCAGCCTTCCGAGCCGTCCGCCTGGTTTCTGGAGAATTTCGATGCCCGGCTTCAGGCCGAAGCGTTGGATCGCTTGATCCGGGCTATTTAACATGGATGCCCACTCTCCCATGAAGGATCCCGGCCGCCAGCAGGAGAAGCAGCGAAAACTGGATGTCGCCTTCGTCGGCGGACTGGCTTGGACTGCCGGCGCCAAATGGATCAGCCAGCTTGTTTCCTGGCCCGCTGTTCTGATTTCCGCTCGCCTGTTGTCGCCGTCCGATTTTGGACTGGTGGACATGGCCGGATTCTATTTCGTCATCACCAACGTCCTGGCTGAGTTTGGAGTCGGAACTTCCGTGCTGCAGCTTCGCGAGCTGGAGCGCAGTACCATTGCTCAACTGAACACGCTCTCCTTGGCGTTCGGCATTGTAGCCTGGGGCTGTTCGGCCGCGGTTGCTCCGCTCATCGCCGGATTCTTTCACGCTCCGCTTCTCAACCGGCTGGTGGTAATCACCAGCGTGACGTTCATCATCACGGCGCTGCAAGCGGTTCCATTAGGGCTGATGCGGCGCGCCATGGAATACCGCCAGCTTTCCGTGATTGA
>DASQGY010000356.1:0-37997 GCA_035632375.1 Bryobacteraceae bacterium
GGCTGCCATGCCCCCGACCAAGCCAATCATGCGGCGCTTTTTCTCCTGCTTCTTGTTGAATTCCTCCTCGCCAACCGATAGCATGGACTTCAGCTTCCAATGATCCAGGTAGACATGGGCCATTTCATGCGCCAGCACGTAAGCCAGTTGCGCTTCGTTGTCCAGCATCGAGACCAGGCCAGTGGAAACATAAATTGTCCCCGTGGAAAGCGTATTGGCGAACGGTACGGGGTGCGCCACCAGGCGGAACGCGAACAGTTTTTCTGAATCTTCCGGAACCAGTTGCTGCCCGATCCGGTTCACATAGTCGGCCACCAACTTGTTGTCGTACAGGCCGGTCTGCAGCCGCAAACGGTCGCCATCGTGCACTACCACCGGGCGAGCCGGAGGCTGTATATTGTTGTCGAAGGCCTCCTGGCTGTGCTGCTGTTGCACTTGTTCGAAGGCCTTCTCGACGTCCTCGCGAAAGTCCGCATCGTTGGCGTAGAGGTTCTCCGAGAACTCCTTCAGTTTGTCGTACTGTCTGGCCGCTTTTTCCGCGTTCTTGATTTGATTGTCACGGCTGTCTTTTTTCCTCCCTAGTCCAAGACCAAGCTGTGCCGATGCAAGACCGGCGACTAGCGCCAGGCCCGATAGCAGTGTTACGAACTGTCGAATTCCGCGCATTGAAAATTCTCCTTATCTGATGTACTCGTTCACTAGTTCCAGAATTAGCTGCTGCTCTTCTTCCGACCAGCTCCGTGGCCGGAAATTGTAGGTTTTCTTGTCCGCGGTGCGAATATGGTACAGGCCGCGCTTGGAGCCATACACGTGGTTGGCCTTGATCTCTTTCAACTGACCTTTTTCGACGGTGAAAGAATGGCTCTGATCCTTGGAAGTGAATACCAGGCGCTCCCGCGAGATGCTGAGCCGGCCACTGCAGAAGTCCACCATATCGCCGGAAACGAATCCAATCTTCTCGTGTGGATGCTGCACCAGAAAAGATGCTTTGCCGCCGGCTTGTATGGCCCGCTCGTCCAGCATTCTGGCTTTGGCAAGATCGCGATCGGTATACAAATAAGCCATTGCCAAGTTTTCGGCTACCGAGGCATCGCTTTGATCCTGCTCCCAGATTTCCTCAAAGGCGTTCAGCGCCTCATTAAACCTGCCTTGATCCAGATAGGCGATACCTTTTGCGCTAAGCTCGGCAAATCGTCCGGTATTTTGCGCCAACGTGGCCAACGCAAATAAAGATAGCGCCAGAATTCGCTGCATGATGGTATATGAGCATGATTCAAAACGCAGCATTTGTCAAGGCCGCTGCCCGCTGTGTTCGCTTCCCGACAGACGGTATACCAGACCGCACTATCTGTAAAGACAAGCGTTCAAAGAGGCAAATGCTCGACAATGAGTATGGAGGCCTCATGCCCGACCCCAAGTTCGACCAGCCGCGCATTGCCCTCAACCGGATCTATACCAAGATGGGCGACAAGGGCGAGACCCACCTCGCCGGGGGGCAGCGCGTCCCTAAGGACTCGCTGCGCATCGAGTGCTATGGGACTGTCGATGAGCTGAACGCCTTCGCTGGGATGGCCTGCATTTCAGCCGACCAGGCCGTGCCCGAACTGGCTGCGATTCTGCGGCGCGTGCAGCACGAGCTGTTCAATCTCGGCTCCATCCTGGCCACCAAGCCACAGGACGTGCATCCCAAGCAGGCGCGCATCACCTCGGGTGAGATCGAGCAGCTCGAAAAAGAGATTGACCGCATGAACGGCGACCTCGCGCCGCTGCGATCGTTCGTGTTGCCTGGCGGCTCGCGGTTGAACACGGAACTGCATGCCTGCCGCACCATCTGCCGGCGAGCGGAGCGGATCGCGGTCAGTCTTGCGCGCGAAGAGGAGATTCCGCCCGAAGCGATCCAATATCTGAACCGTCTCAGCGATGCTTTCTTCGTCTGGAGCCGCTGGGCGAACCACCAACTCGGCGTCGCGGAGGTGCTTTGGGAGCCCAACCAGGCGGCGTCAGGCAAGACCGGCGCCTGATCCGCGGACGCTCTCGATCGCCTTCGCGGTAACCCAATCGGTCCAGCTCGCCGATTCGCCGCTCGAAACCAACGGCGCGCCATCCAGCACCGCATTCACGAAATTCTGAACGCACGGGAAATGGATGTTGTCGTGCGGCGGTAGCAAGTCGCGTCCGCCCGGATACACGATCTCCGGGCCGCTCAGTGGGTCGAGATTGATCTCGCCATCGGTGCCTACGATGCGGAACTGGTCGCGCGTCACCTTGGAGTGCCAGCGTACATCCACGATGCCTCGCACTGCGTTTCCGTATTCGATCAGCACCGTCGCGTTGTCTTCCACCGGAACCTGGTGCACCACGTTCGAGAGTTGTGCCGTCACCCGCGCAGGTTTCCCGAACAGGTAATTGAACAGGTCGATGCGATGGCTGGCGACATCGAACAGAGGGCCGCCGCCTGCGAGGTCCGGATCGAGCAGCCAGGAGCGAAACGCGCCATGCGCGGGCAATTCGCTGTGGTGATTCGCTTCGGCCAACACCGGCCGTCCGATGGCGCCTTGTTCGATGAGTTTGCGCGTGCGCTGAACCTTGGGGTACATGCGCCGGTAGTACGCGACGCCGAAGACCCTGCCCGACGCGCGCCCGGCCTCCACCATTCGCGACGCCTCGGCGTAATTCATGGCCATTGGCTTCTCACAGAGCACGTGCTTCGCGGCTGCGAGCGAGGCGATGGTCTGCGGAGCGTGAAGGGCCACAGGAGTCCCGACGTAGACCGCATCGATTGCGGTATCGGCGAGTGCGGCATCCAGATCGGTCCAGACGCGATCGGAAAATTGCTTGCCCTTGCTCTGGTCGCGGCTCACGACGCCATACAGCCGGCTGCGCTCTTCGGCACGAATGGCCGGGATCACCCGCCGTGTGGTGATGTCTCCGATCCCGATGACCAGCCAGTTGATCATGATTCATCCTAACGTTGCGGTGGAGTGGACGCCCTCGCCCCTGGTCCGGCTGTGCCGTCACACAAAGAGGCCGACGGGGGGCGTCGGCCGCAGGCCAGGGAGCCCGCCTAGTAGAGATTTTCAAGTCCAGTAGCACATACGATACTGTGGAAAATATGAGGCTCCTCATCTTCTCCGATATCCACGGAGACAAGCGCTCGCTCGAAAATCTGATGGCGATCGAGGCGGACTATTATTTCTGCGCCGGCGATCTGGCGCTTTGGGGCAAAGGTCTCGAACACCTCGGCCCGATCATGCAGAAGCGGGGCGAGCGTATGTACGTCATTCCCGGGAATCACGAATCCGCGGCGGACATTGCGGAATTTTGCAAACGGTACGGATTCCACGATCTGCACGGCAAATCGATCGAAGTCGCAGGGCACACTGTCGCTGCGCTCGGTTATTCGAATCCTACGCCGTTTAATACGCCCGGCGAGTACAGCGAGCAGGAACTTGCCGCCCGCCTCAACAATTTCGTCGATCTTGATCCGTTGATCCTGATCTGCCATGCGCCGCCGAAAGGTACGAAACTCGATCGCGCTGGAGAAGGCCAGCATTTCGGCAGCACCGCCGTTCGAGATTTCATCGATCGGGAGCAGCCGCGCTATTTCTACTGCGGGCATATCCACGAGGCCGCGGGATTGCGGGATTTGATCGGCCGGACGCAAGGGTGGAATGTCGGCAAGCGCGGCCAGGTGCTGGTCTTGGATGGCTTGGTAAGATAGAGTTTCATGACCCTCGAAGAACTGGAAAGAGAGTACGCTTCGCTCCGCCAGCAGGCCGACGCTGTGCGGAGCTATCTTTGACGCTCCCGCCAAGAAGGCCCAACTGGCCAAGACCGAGCAACAGATTTCCGATCCGGATTTCTGGAATCAGCCCGAAAAATCGCAGAAGATCATGCAGGATCGCAAGCGTCTGGAGCAGGGGCTCGCGGACGAAGCCGAGGTCGCGCGGCTGACCTCCGATCTCGATACGCTGTTCGAGCTGGCGCGTGAAGGTGAAGACGTGCTGGGCGACATCCAACGTGAGCTCACGAATTTTGAGCAGCGTCTGGAGACGCTGGAAACGGCAATGCTGCTTTCCGGCCCGAACGACGCAAAGAGCGCCATCATGGCCATCCACCCCGGCGCGGGCGGCACGGAGAGCCAGGATTGGGCTGAGATGCTGCTGCGTATGTATCTGCGCTGGGCGGAGCGGCACAATCTGAATACAGTGGTCACCGACCGGCTGGAGGGCGAAGGTGCGGGCATTAAATCCGCCACGCTCGAAATCAACGGTGAGAATGCCTACGGCCTGCTGCAATCGGAAATCGGCGTGCATCGCCTGGTCCGGATCTCACCGTTCGACGCCAATGCCAGGCGGCACACCTCGTTCGCTTCGGTCTTCGTGTATCCGCAAATTGAGGACGACATCAATCTGGACATCAAACCGGACGATTTACGCGTGGATGTGTTTCGTGCCAGTGGCGCGGGCGGCCAGCACGTGAACCGCACGGAGTCGGCTGTGCGCATGACCCATATTCCTACGGGCCTCGTCGTGCAGTGCCAGAACGAGCGGTCGCAGCACAAGAATCGCGCCAGCGCAATGAAGCAGATGCGCGCCCGTCTGTACGAGTACGAGATGGATAAGAAGCGGGCGGCGGATAAGAAGCTGGAAGACTCCAAGCTGGACATCAATTTCGGCAGCCAGATCCGCAGCTACGTTCTGGCGCCATACCGGCTGATCAAGGACCATCGCACCAAGCTTTCGATTGGCGATGTGGATCGGGTGTTGGACGGCGATATGGATCGACTGATGCACGCTTTTCTGGTCTACAAGCACACGGGCAAAACGTACAGTGACGGGAAAGAGGATCTGCCTGAATAGCGTTCACACGAGTGTGAACGCGGCACGCAGGAGTGCGTGCGCTACATGGCGATGATGGGAGAGATCGCAGAGGCGGCGAAGCTGATACGGGCTGGAGCGCTGGTGGCTTTTCCAACAGAGACCGTGTACGGACTTGGTGCAAATGCGCTTGACCCGGCGGCGATCGAAAAGATTTATGCCGCCAAGGGCCGCCCTGCCGAGAGCCCGTTGATTGTTCACGTCGACTCCGTTGAAATGGCCCGCGGTCTCGCTCGAGATTGGCCGGAGAAAGCAGAAACGCTGGCGCGCCGATTCTGGCCTGGGCCACTGACTCTGGTGCTCCCTAAGCAGCCTCACGTGCCGGATCGCCTGACTGCAGGACTGGATACCGTCGGGATACGGATGCCATCGAACTCGATTGCGCTCGCATTGATCCACCAGGCTGGCCTGCCGATTGCCGCTCCCAGTGCCAACGTTTTCGCCAAAATATCGCCCACAAATGCGCAACATGTGCGGGAAGCGATGGGTGATCGCGTCGCCATGGTGCTAGACGGAGGTCCTACCACTGTCGGCATTGAATCCACTGTGCTTTCGCTAGCCGGTTCTGACGCGGTATTGTTGAGGCCGGGCATGGTGACCCAGCAGCAGATCGAAGCAGTGATCGGGCCGATTCAATTGGCGATTTCCCCCGGCGAATCCGCGCATCGGTCGCCGGGAATGCATCGCCGGCACTATAGTCCGGAAACTCCGCTGATTCTGATTGAAGACGGCAAGCTGCCATCCGGTGGACGCGGCGCTTATCTGTGGATCCGTCAACCGGCTGAGGCGGCGCAATCGATCCAAATGCCTGGCGATCCCGGAGCGTACGCGGCGAAGTTGTATGCCGCGCTGCACGAGGCCGACGCTCAGCATCTTGACTGGATCGCCGTCGAAAGGCCTCCGGAAGATCCCACGTGGGCCGCGATTCTCGATCGGCTGGAGAGGGCGTCGGCGCGATGAGCGATCTGCTCGATGAAATCGAGAAAACCGGCGGCGATTCTCCGGCGCTCTGGTGGCTCGGTCACAGCGGCTTTGTGGTGAAGTGCAACGGCATCGTGTTCTACATCGATCCCTGCCTTTCTACACCTGCAGGCCGTTCCCGCACCTTTCCGCCGCCGCTCCAACCCGGCGAGATCACTAACGCCGACATGATCCTGTGCACTCACGCACATGCCACGCACATGGACCCCGGCACGTTGCCCGCAATGCTAAAAGCTTCTCCCCGTGCTCGAGTAGTGCTTCCGAAAAGCACCGCCGATCACGCCGTCTCAATCGGCATTTCCTACGACCGGATGACGACCACGGATTCCGATCTGCGCGTGGAATACTTCAAGGGCGGGCTTTATGGCCGAATCTATTCGGTACCATCCGCGCATCCCGAGTTGAGTTGGACGCCGCTCGGCGGTTACCCGCACCTAGGTTACCTGATGCGCTTTGGCGCCTACACCATTTACCATGCGGGCGATTGCTGCTTGTACGATGGCCTAGTGGGCCGCTTGCTGCCGTACAACATCACCGCCGCGTTGTTGCCTATCGACGGCAAGGGCAATTTCCAGATCGCCGAAGCGGCTCAGCTTGCCGAAGACATTCACGCGCGGTGGCTGGCGCCCATGCACTACGGCGCATTCGCCGACGACGGGCCACAAATCGTGAATCGCTTCATCACACACATGCTCGGCTTCCGCCCATCCATCGGATTCAAGGTATTTGAGCCCGGCGAACGGTGGATCATTCCGTGAGCGATTCCCGGCTGCGGGGGTGGATTCTGGCGATGTTGTTCTTTGGCACCACCATCAACTATCTGGATCGCATTGTGCTTGGGATCCTGCTGCCCGATATTCGCAGTCAACTGCACATCACCGACCAGCAGTACAGCTTCATCACGGCTGCGTTTCAGGCTGCATACACCGTTGGTTTCCTGCTCATGGGCAGCGTGGTGGATCGCATCGGAAGCCGGCTGGCGTATGGCATCGCGGCGCTTTGCTGGTCGGCATCCGCGGGTTTGACAGTGTTGGCGCACAATGCTTTGCAACTTGGCATTTGGCGCGCGGCACTGGGCTTGAGCGAGTCGTGCAACTTTCCGGCCGCCATCAAGTCCGTCGCCGACTGGTTTGACGAGAAGGACCGCGCCTCTGCCACCGGCGTGTTTAACTCCGGTACCAACGTGGCGGCGATGGTGGGTCCCCCGATCTTCGTCTACCTGTCCCAACAATACGGTTGGCGGGCGTGCTTCCTGGTGACCGGAGGCTTGGGAGTGCTGTGGGTGATCGCCTGGTTGCAGATTCATCCGACGAAGGTAAAGCCGGAGCACAAGGAGCCCGAGGGCCTCTCCTGGATGGAAGCCGCACGCCTGCGTGAAGCCTGGGGTTTTGCGCTGGGCAAATTCTTCTCCGATCCGGCGTGGTGGTTTTATCTTTTCTGGATGCCCCTATATCTGCACGACGTCCGCAAGCTGGATATGGTCACCGTCGGCTGGTCGCTGCTCTTCATCTACGTGATGGCCGGCGTCGGAGGGATGGTGGGTGGCTGGGCTTCGGGACACCTGATTCGTAACGGATGGCAGCCGCTGCGCGCGAGAAAAGCGGCCATGCTGGCGTGCGCCTGCGCCATGCCATTCGCCGCGTTGGGAGTATTGGCGCCGAGCGCGGCCGCCGCGATTGTGCTGTTTAGCCTGGCGACCGGCTTCCACCAGGCTTGGTCCGCCAACTTGTTCACCACTGTCTCCGATACGGTGCCAAGGAGGGCCGTGGGAGCAGTGACGGGCCTCGGTGGATTCGCCGGCGGCGTGAGCGGCATCATATTTTCCGCAATCATCCCCGGCTACGTGATTCCCGCGTTCGGCTACACCCCGGTCTTCCTGGCCATGGGAGGATTCTATTTCGCGGGCCTGTTCGCGCTGCATGAGCTGATGAAGAGAACCGCCGCGCCGCGTTAATTGTTATCCTTTTGAACTATGCTCCCTGGCGCATTTCGAACCCCTGCGGTTATCTCGCTCTGTTGCCTTGCCGTGCTCGGCGCGGCCTGCAATCGCAGGCATCAATCCACTGAAAAGCAATCGGAAGCCGCTTCCAGCGCAGCGCCGAGTGCGACGCCCGCCGTAAGCGGGACTGCCACACCTGCGGCTAGCGCCCCGCTCGACGCGTCGTATGCCCCTAAGGTCTCCGACCTCCGAGTGGCGGACAAAGTATATGAGAATCGGCTCTTGCGCGGCTTCTATGAAACCAACGGTGGCTGGAGATGGACCGCACACAAGTTCGCTGTCTCCCTGGATGTCCCGCAACCTTTGGCTCCCATGTACCTCGAAATGGATTTCAACCTCCCCAATGAGGTGATGAATCAGGTACCCAGCGTGACGCTGATCACCCGGGTGAATCACAAGGAAATCGCGCGAAATACTTACACCAAGGCCGACCGCTACTACTTTTCCAACAAGGTCCCCCTCGAGCTCCTCAAGAAATCGCCCGTCGAGATCGAGTTTGAGACTGACAAGTTCATTAAAGACCCGGCGCACGACAACCGGGAAGAGGCTTTGATTGTCGTCGGGCTCGGTCTGAAGTATTACGAGGAACCGAAGGTTGGCCCGGAGCGCGAGGCGCAACTGGCGCGCGAGGGCTACAAGGAGCTTCTGGCGCAGCGCCGCCTGATGATGCCGCTCGATAAGCAGAACGAGCTCATGAAGCTGTTCCACGACCTGCCGGTGTGGCGTCACATGTGGTTTCACAACGTGCAGATTGAAAAGAATCCGCTGGATCTTTGGATGATGCAGCAAATCATGTACGAAGTGCAGCCCGACTTTGTCATCGAGACCGGCACTTTCAAGGGCGGGTCCGCACTGTATTGGGCGCATACGTTGAACGGCTTGCGGCTGGAGAATTCCCGGGTGCTGACGGTGGACATCACCGATTACGTCAAGGGCGCCGCGGCCGACCACCCGCTGTGGAAAAAATACGTGACGTTTTACCTTGGCAGTTCCACCGATCCGGCCATCGTCTCCCAAATCGCTCAACTGGTGAAAGGCAAGAAAGTGATCGTGACCTTGGATTCCGATCACACCATGAATCATGTTCTTCAGGAAATGAAGTTGTACGCGCCCCTGGTCAATCGCGGCAGCTATCTGGTAGTGGAGGACACGCACATGGACGGCGTGCCCACGGCTCCTGAATTCGGCCCCGGCCCTCTGGCGGCGGTCCGGAAATTTTTGGCCGATGGAGGCTCCAAGAATTTCGAACAGGATCTCACGCGCGAGGCGTACGTCATGACCTTCAATCCCGGCGGGTGGCTGCGCCGGAAGTAATGAAAGCGTCATGCTAGCGAGGGAGGTCGCATTGGAGGTGCAGGCGCCCACATCGACAAATCTCGATCGCCGCATCTCCATTCTGATCCCGGTTTTCAACGAGGAAGAATATATCGGGGCGATTCTGGAGCGCGTTCTCGCCGCGCCTTTGCCCGCGGGTTATGGGCACCAGATCATTATTGTGGACGACGGTTCCACCGACGCGTCGTTCGATCTCATCCAGGAGTTTTGCAAAGCGCATCCAGGGATTGCGCAGTGTGCCAGGCATGACCGGAATCGGGGCAAGGGCGCGGCCATCCGCACGGCTCTCGCGCTTGCGCAGGGCGAGTATTGCATCGTCCAGGACTCCGACCTCGAATACAATCCGCAGGACTATGAGGCGATGTTTCAGCCGCTCACTGACGGCGTCGCCGATGTAGTCTATGGGTCGCGATTTGCCAGCTCCACCAGGCGCCGCGTGCTGTATTTCTGGCATGAGGTTGCCAATCGCTTCCTGACCACTCTCTGCAACGTTGCCGCCGATTTGAATTTGACCGATGTGGAGACTTGTTACAAAGCTTTTCGCACGCCGCTGTTGAAGAGCATCCCGTTGCGCAGCGATCGATTCGGCTTCGATCCGGAGATCACCATCAAGGTTTCCAAACGGCAAGCGCGCATCTACGAGGTTCCGATCACCTATGAGGGCCGGACTTACGACGAGGGCAAGAAGATCGGCATCCTCGACGCATTCGCGGTACTGGGCGCGATCTTGCGCTATTGGATCACTTCGGATCTGTACACGGAATCGGGCGCGGAGATCTTGGACGCATTCGCGGTTGCGCCGCGCTTTAACGCCTGGATGGCCGGCGTCATTGAGCCTTTTCTGGGGCAACGGGTGCTTGAAATCGGCGCGGGGATGGGGAATCTTACGCGGCACCTGGCTCGGCGGCGAAAGCGATATGTCGCCACCGATATCGATCAGGAGCACTTGAGCCGGCTCGCTGCCAGGCTTCGGCATCTGGTGCATGTGGAGGTGCGGACTTGCAACCTCACGGTGGCCGGCGATTTTGCGCCGATGCGGGACGCCATGGAAACCGTGGTCTGCCTCAACGTACTGGAGCATGTGGAGGACGATTTGGCCGCGCTGCGCAACATGGCTTCCGCGCTCGAAGGCGGCGGCCGGGTGATCGTGCTGGTTCCTCATGGCCAGAATCTCTTTGGCAGCCTGGATGTCGTGCTCGGCCATGTCCGGCGATATTCCCATCAGCAGTTGCGGGAGAGCCTGGAACGCGCCGGCTTGCAATGCGAGCAGATTCTGGATTTTAATCGCGTGTCCAGGCCTGCGTGGTATATGAATTCGCGGGTTTTGAAACGCTCTCGAATCAGCCGGTTTCAATTGCACATGTTCGACCGGACGGTGTGGCTATGGCGCCGTCTGGACCGATGGCTGCCTTGGCCGCCAACCTCGATCATCGCCATCGCGCGGAAACCGCGATGACGCCGGAATCGGAGTTCACGCAGCAGCATCGCGAATATTGGGACCAAGTAGCTCTGTCTCTCGACCGTGAACCGCGCATTCGCTCCTACTATCGGCGGCGCTTGGAGGAAATCTACCGGTTTCTAATCCCGCCTGGAATGCGCGTACTGGAATTGGGCTGCGGTCAAGGAAATCTACTGGCATCGTTGCAGCCGTCGTATGGCGTGGGCATCGACTTGTCGCAGCAGATGATTGAACGGGCGCAGGCTCATCATCCGCAATGCCGATTCGTGGCGGCCGACGCACACACGCTGGACTTGCGCGAGCAGTTCGATTTCATCATCTGCTCCGACCTGTGCAATGACGTTTGGGACGTGCAGCGTGTGCTCGAACGGGCGGCGATCCACTCGCACCCATCGACGCGGCTCATCGTCAACACCTACAGCCGCGTCTGGGAAATTCCGCGGCGGATCGCGGAGGGCTTGGGGATCGCGCGCCGTATGCTTGCGCAGAACTGGCTCACGGGCGCAGACATTGCCAATCTTCTGTATCTTGCGGATTTCGAATTGATCCGGGCATCGGCGGAGATTCTCTGGCCGGTGCGCACGCCGTTGATCGATACGCTCGCCAATCGTTATGCTGTCCGGCTCTGGCCTTTCCACTGGTTCGCGCTAGCGCACTTCCTCATCGCGCGCCCGCGGCCGGATGTGGCGCGTCTTCAGGACCCGGTGGTCAGCGTGATCGTACCGGCGCGCAACGAGGCGGGAAATGTCACGCAGATCTTCGACCGGGTCCCTCAGATGGGCGCGGGAACCGAGCTGATCTTCGTGGAGGGCAATTCCACCGACAACACGTATGCGGCTATCGAAAGCGAGATCGCGCGGCGGCCTGGGGTGCGAGCCAGGCTTTTCAAGCAGCCGGGCCGGGGCAAAGGCGATGCCGTGCGTGTGGGCTTCCGTGAAGCCAGTGGCGATCTCTTGATGATTCTGGATGCGGACCTTACTGTGCCGCCGGAGGACTTGACGCGCTTCTATGAAGTTTGGAGATCGGGCAAAGCGGAGTTTGTCAATGGAGTGCGTCTGGTGTATCCGATGCAGCAGAAGGCCATGCGATTCCTGAATTTTCTGGGCAACAAATTTTTCAGCCTCGCTTTCTCCGCGCTGCTGAGTCAGAGCATCAAAGATACTTTGTGTGGAACGAAGGCGCTAAGCAAACGGCATTATGAGATGATTGCCGCTAACCGGGCGTACTTCGGCGCCATCGATCCATTCGGCGATTTCGACCTGATCTTCGGCGCGGCCAAGTACAATCTCAAGATGGTGGACCTTCCAGTGCGGTACGGCGAGCGCACGTACGGCGAAACCAATATCCATCGCTGGAGCCACGGGTGGCTGCTGCTGCGGATGGTGCTATTGGCTATGCGCAGAATCAAGTTTGTCTAGCGCGGCGAAGCATGAGTATCTCCAAGCGCCAGGAATCTCTGCTGACGGGAATCTACGCGCTCGGCCGCAAGTCCGGCTTCCTGAATACTGCGCCAGGTCAATGGGCGTTCTCGCGCGCCTATTTCTTGTACAAACGCCTCCTGGAGGATCCCCATGCCGGTTTGCTTCGCCGATTTCCGGAATTGCTCCGGGGCGGCAACGTGCTGGACGTCGGCGCGAACATCGGGTATACGGCCCACCTGTTCAGCCACGCAATCGATCCGGAATTCAAGGTGTACGCATTCGAGCCGGACGAGTACAATTTCCGGCTGCTTGATCGCTTGGCCGATTCGTCGAGGGTGCGCAGCCGGATTCAGGCGATTCAATCGGCGGTAGGCGATGCGGATGGCTCGGCGGAGTTGTCGATCAATCCTCGACATCACGGCGATCATCGGATTCTGCCGTCAGCGTCTTCCAATACAGTGCGAGTTCCTTTGGTCACGCTGGACACTTTCGTAGCCAACCGGCAACTTCCGTTCCCAGTGCGATTCATCAAGGTGGATGTTCAGGGCTACGAGCCCGCGGTGTGCCGAGGCATGGAGCGAACGCTGGCGCAGAATCCGCGGGCGGTCGTGGCGCTCGAATACATGCCGCAAGCGCTGCGAGAGATGGGCTTCGAACCGCGTGAGCTTCTGCGGTGGATCGCCGAAAAACAGTTTTGTGTTCACGTCATGGGAGACAACGGCGCTTTGCAAATGGCCGCGGCGGATCGTTTACCGGCAGACGGTTACGTGGACTTGCTGCTGGCGCACGACAAACTGATCCCAGAAACCAACAGCAAGCGGTGAAGGGATCGGCAACCGCTTCCTTACGGTCGCGGCTCGGTGTGTAGAGTGCCTTGTATCTGGACGATGCTTCCGAGCTGTGAAGGAGCGGTCAGGCCCGACCGCGTGTTCCCCACCTTCCGTGTGCTACAAACGTGAGCAGTGGCGAATACCAGCTACTCCAAGCCCGCTCCGAATTACCTTGAAAAGCGCGCTCTCCGCCGCCACGCGCGCGTTCCGCACCTGTGGGCCCTCGGTGTCGGCGCGGTGATTTCCGGCGATTTCTTCGGCTGGAATTTTGGGCTCATCACCAGCGGATTCGGCGGCCTGATCGGCGCGCTGGTCATAATGACGCTTCTCTACATCGGCCTTTGCTTCTCCATCGCCGAGATGTCGCCGGCGCTCCCGCACACCGGTGGCGCCTACTCGTTTGCCCGCACTTCCATGGGGCCCTGGGGCGGCTACATCACCGGTCTCGCGGAGAACATGGAGTACATCCTGACGCCCGCCGTCATTGTCGTTGGCGTGGGCGGCTACCTCGGCGCCATCTTCCAAACTCCGCCGGCATACGCGCCGCTCTGGTGGCTGGCCTGCTACGCCGCGTTCGTTGCCTTCAATGTCGCAGGCGTCGAAATGTCATTTCGTGTGTCCCTTATCATCACGCTTTGCGCGCTGGCGATTCTGGTGGTCTTTTATATCGGTGCAGCGCCGCTGTTCCGTTTGAATCAGTGGGCGCTCGAAGGGGGAGGCTGGCTCCCCAAAGGATGGCTGGGGGTCTTCGCCGCACTGCCCTTCGCGCTTTGGGTTTATCTCGGCATCGAACAACTGCCGCTTGCCGCCGAAGAATCGCACGATCCCGCGGGCGACATGCCGAAGGGAATCCTGCTAGGCCTTATCACGCTAATTCTTTGTTCCTTCCTCACCGTGATTCTCAACGCCGGCATTCCGCCTGGCGCTTCGAAAGTGGGTGCATCGACGGAGCCGCTGTTTCTCGGATTCCGCGCCATCTTCGGCACGGGTCTGGGCACAAGATTCCTGGCACTCTTCGCTTGCACCGGACTCCTGGCCAGCTTCCACACCATCATCTACGCCTACGGACGTCAGATCTATTCGCTGTCGCGCGCCGGCTATTTTCCGAGCTGGCTCTCGGTAACGCATGGCACTCGGAAGACACCGCACCGGGCCTTGATCGCAGGCTCGGCGCTCGGCTTTGCCGCGGCTTTGACAATTCAACTCGCCGGACAGAGCAGCCCGGTGGGAGCGATACTGCTCAACATGGCTGTATTCGGGGCGGTGCTTGCATACATTTTGCAAATGCTGTCGTTCATTCTGCTGCGGCGCAAGTTTCCGGACATGGCTCGGCCGTATGTCAGTCCACTGGGAAATGCGGGCGCAGGCATCGCGATGTTGATCTCCGCCGCCACGCTAGTAACCTTGTTCCTGAATCGCGACTACAATCTCGGAGTCATCGGCGCGGCCCTTTGGTTTCTGTGCGGCATCGCCTACTTCGCTTTCTATGCGCGCCATCGGCTGATCCTGTCGCCGGAAGAGGAATTCGCGCTGGCGCAGCGGGAACGCGTCAAGGAACAATCCGCCGCAGTATGAGCGAATACTCGCACACCGTCGGCAACGTCGTCTACAAGTTCGCGGATCTGAAGACGCTGCTCGCCAAGGCCACACCCGCGCGCTCCGGTGACGACCTGGCGGGGCTTTCCGCCGCGAGCGCCGAGGAACGTGTGGCCGCACAAATGGCCCTGAGCGATCTCCCGCTCACGGCGTTTCTCAACGAGCACGTGATTCCCTACGAATCCGACGAGGTCACGCGCTTGATAGTCGATCAACACAACAGCAAGGCGTTCGAACCGGTGGCGCACCTCACCGTCGGCGATTTCCGCGACTGGCTGCTGAGCGATCACGCCACGGGCGAAGTACTTGGCGCACTCGCTCCCGGACTCCTGCCTGAAATGGCAGCGGCCGTTTCCAAAATCATGCGGCTCCAGGATCTGGTGAGCGTGGCGTCGAAGATCCGGGTGGTGACGCGCTTCCGCAACACTATCGGATTGCCGGGCCGTCTCTCCGCGCGCCTGCAACCAAATCATCCGACGGACGACCCGAAGGGCATCGCGGCTGCTATCATCGACGGCCTGTTCTACGGCAGTGGCGACGCGGTGATCGGAATTAATCCGGTGTCGGACAATGCAGCAATGGTCGAGACTCTGCTGCGCTTGCTCGATCGCCTGCGCGAGACTTATCAGATTCCAACGCAGGGCTGTGTTCTGGCGCACGTCACCACTCAGATGGAAGCAATGCAACGCGGCGTACCAGTGGACCTGGTGTTCCAATCCATCGGTGGCACTGAAGCGCTGAACACTTCCTTCGGCGTCAATATTGCGCTGCTCGAAGAAGCGCGACAGCAGGCGCTCGAATTGAAGCGCGGCACGGTGGGCGATAACGTGATGTACTTCGAGACCGGGCAAGGCAGCGCGCTATCGGCCGACGCGCATCGCGGCGTGGATCAGCAAACCTGCGAAGCCCGCGCCTACGGGCTCGCGCGCCACTTTCAACCCTTGCTGGTGAATACCGTGGTGGGATTCATCGGCCCCGAATATCTTTACGACGGCAAGCAGATTCTCCGCGCCGGTCTGGAGGACCACTTCTGCGGTAAGCTGCTGGGTCTTCCGATGGGCTGCGATATTTGTTACACCAACCATGCCGAAGCGGACCAGGACGACATGGATGCGCTGCTCACCATGCTCGGCGCGGCGGGCGTGAACTACATCATGGGCGTCCCCGGCGCGGACGACATCATGCTCAACTACCAGAGCACTTCGTTCCACGATGCTCTCTATTTGCGAAGTCTTTTCAACCTGCGTCCCGCGCCCGAATTCGAAGCCTGGCTGGAGCGTGGCGCTGGCCTGCGTGCCGTCGCTGGTTTTCTCGAATGAACAAATCCCTGCGAGACTACACGCCGGCTCGCGTGGATCAGGGCCGCACCGGCCATAGCCTGCCAACCAGAGAGCTGCTCGACTTCCAGTTGGCCCACGCCCGAGCGCGCGATGCGGTCCATCTCGCGCTCGATGTGAACTCGCTGCTGGTGGAGTTGAACCGGGAGTGCATCGTGCTGGCCAGCGCAGCTCCGGATCGAGCAACCTATCTGCGACGCCCGGATCTGGGCCGCCAGCTCAACAAAGAATCTCGCGATCGCCTGACGCAACACAGGCCGGATTACGACATTGCGTTCGTCATCGCCGACGGCCTCTCCGCCCTGGCCGTGCATCGCCACGCCGCGCCGCTGCTCGCGACGATCCTGCCGAAGCTCGATTGCACCGTTGCGCCGCTCACCATCGTGCAACAAGCGCGCGTTGCTATCGGAGATGAAATCGGCGAATTGCTCGGTGTGAGGCTATCGGTGATGCTGATCGGCGAACGTCCCGGCCTGAGCTCACCCGATAGCTTGGGAGTCTATCTAACGTGGCAGCCTAGGCGAGGCCGCACCGATGCGGAACGAAACTGCATCTCCAATATCCGTGCTGGCGGGCTCAGCTACGAATTAGCCGCGCACAAACTCCTGTTCCTGGTAAATGAGTCGCGGCGGCTGAAATTGTCTGGCGTCAAGCTAAAGGAACACGCGCAGCCGTTGATCGAAGGCTAGCAGCAAAAACAAGGGGACAGACGGATCTGTCCACCGAAGCACCTGGATCGAATGGTTGACGATTTGTGGGTTGGGGACAGATTCGTCAGTCCCCTTGTTTTACTAGAAACTCTGCCGCAAGACCTTCGCGATGCGCTTCGCCAGATCGTAGGTGGCGCCCAGGTTCTCACCGAAGAAGCGTACCTTGCCCTGGACGTCACGATCGAAGAGCGCCTCGCCGCCGCGAGCCGTCACCATCGTATTCACGTCCACTTTGGTTGAGCCCAACACCGTAGTGATCTCGCGCTGCATTTGGCTTCCCTGTTTGAATTTTTGGACCGTGGTGTGCAGCGTGATCAGGTTGGGGTAGCTCGCTGCGGCCCGATCACCGCTTCGAAAGACTTTTTGGAACTTGCCCGTCTTGTTCACTTGCTCGATGAGACGCTCGTAAATAGCCGACCGGAACTCGGCGGGGATCCGGATATCGCCTATCTCCACCAGTTCGATTTGCAGTGCTGGAAGCGACGGCCCGATTGTCAGGCTCTTCTTGCCAGCGGTTTCCGTCACGGACCTGGCTTCCTTGAGCGCTGGTGGCGCTGCAGAGGTGTGCGCGCCGGCCGCGATCAGTTGCGTCCGAATCGCCTCGGCCTGGCCCTTGGGCAACGCGAAGATCGCGGCGTGCCGTGCGCCGCTTGTTTCCCGATACGAGACCGTCAACATATCGACCTTGGTGCGCAGCAACAAGCTCAGCGCCGCTCCACTGTCGTACGGCGCCGCCATGGCCGCCGTCTTCGCCACGGTGCCGGCCTTTCCTCCCGATTGCGTGATCTCGGCGCCAGTGAAGATGTCGTCAATGGAAGCCACGGGAATCTTGGCTTGGCTTTCAAACTGCAGAGCT
The DNA here is from genome assembly GCA_035632375.1 of Bryobacteraceae bacterium. Taxonomy (GTDB): domain Bacteria; phylum Acidobacteriota; class Terriglobia; order Bryobacterales; family Bryobacteraceae; genus Palsa-89. Next base: position 17,405 of record DASQGY010000356.1, read on the forward strand.
CCGTCCCGAATCGCGAGTTTGCCTAGCGCGTTTGGCTTAATATTCTCCAGTCCGATAATGTGGCGGACGTTGACGCCGGAATCGGGTTGCTGCGCCAGCGCGGCGATAGCCAGCAGCGGAAGAAATCGGGGCAGCCACATTCCAATAGAATAGTTGAAATGCCGGCCCGGCCGCCGGACATATTGTCTTAGGAGGCTAAAGTGATACTTCTCGATATCCGATCACCCATCATTCCCTCGTCCACGAATCCCATCGGTTTGATCGTGGCGGGGATACTGCTCTCGATTGCGGTATTTTTCCTGGGGCGATTGTTGTGGAAGCGCGGCCAGAAATCCTGAACGTCCGAATCCTGGCTGGGTTTGTCGCGTGTGCCGCGGCGATGGCCGCCTGGTTTCCTGTGCAGCTTTCGCTGGCGGCTGTATTTCTGTTTGCAGGACCGCACAATTGGATGGAGGCGCGGTACTTTGCCGCGCGCATGCCAGTGCGGTGGGGAGCGCAGCGGCCGTTTTTCGTCGTCGCAATCACTGGTATCGCAGCGCTCAGCCTGACCTTTTCGTCGATTCCGCTGCATCGATCCGTGTGGCATTCCGCGACCGCTCTCTGGGTGTTGATTTTGTTGCGAATGTCGCGGAGTGAGGTGTTCTCCATCGCGCTGCCGATCGCGTTCGGGTGGATGGCCTTCGCGTGGGCTGTCCCCGGCGTTGCCGATTTAGCGTTGCTGTTCCTTCATCCGCTCACTGCGCTGTGGTTCGTTCATCGCCAAATCGGGCGCACTCGCCCGGAGTGGTTGGCTGGATTCCGCATGCTGGCAGTAGCCTTGCTTCCGCTCGCCTCGCTCGTCGTCTGGTCGCACCGTGCATCTTTCGCTGTTCCAACACTGGCGAGTTTCGTACAACTCTTATTGCCGCCAACGCTGGTCGCGCTGCACGCGTTTCTGGAATTGCTGCACTACGGGGCGTGGGTCTTTCTGTTGCCGCTGATCGGGCTGGCTTCAGCGCCCTGGGATTTCGGTGCAATCCCGTTGGTTCGCCATCGCGCGGGTTGGCCGCGATTGGTGAAAGCTGCACTGCTGGCGGGAGCGGCCGCGGTGACCCTGCTTTGGGTTGGATTCTTCCTCGATTATCGAACGACGCGCGAAGTGTACTTCACCTTGGCCATCGTGCATGTGATGGCCGAGGTTCCGTTCCTGGTTTGGTTGCGATGAGCCCGCTCCAGTTCCTGCCGATCGGCTACGCGCTCAGTGTGCTGGTGGAGACGCCGGTGTTGCTCATCGGCCTGTCTAAGCAACATTCACTCCGCGCGAAGCTTTTCGCGGGAATCTGGTTGACGGCGTGCACCTACCCGATTGTCGTGCTCGCCCTGCCGCCCGTCACCAGCCGCTTCTATATTCCGATTGCCGAAACTTTTGCGCCGGTCGCCGAGTGCATCCTGTTCGCGACGTTATTTCGAAAATGGAATTGGCGCGACATGGCCGCCATCGTCGTAGCGAATCTGGCATCGTTCGCATTCGGCGAGTTGGTTACGGCGTGGTTTCGAAATGTTTGGGCTTATTGAGGTGGTTGTAGTAGCCGAGATCCTGGCCGGTGAGCAACTTCGTAGCGAAGATGATCTGAGCGGTGTGTTGCGCGAAATGCTCCACCACGTGATAGATCGCTTCCATCACGGTGACATCGTACTTCTGAACTGTGATGCGCTCACTTAACCGCGCGGGAGGCAGGTTGCGGATGATGCCGGTGGCCTCTACAATGGTGGCGGCGAGTCGCTGCCCAATTTCGCCACTGCGAGCCGCGAATTCCTTATCGCGTTCCCGCGCGTCGGGTTTGCCCGCGACTCCGGAGCCGATCCACTGGCCGACGTTTCCGCACAGATGCAACACCAGGTTGCCGACCGCATTCTCATTCTCTGAATTGCGCAACCAGATCTGATCGCTCGACAGGCGGCCGAGACAATCTTCAATCCGGCCGCTCAACTGCGCCAGCTTGTCCGCCGAGTAGCGCAGAAAATCCTGCTCGATCACAGAATCTCCCGGCTCCAATTTTCGAGAATCGACTTCACCTTGCCGGTGAATTGATCGGCCAGAGCGCCGTCGATCAGACGATGATCGAAGGTCAGAGCCAGGTAGGCAACGGACCGGATGCCAATCGCATCGTCAATCACCACCGGGATCTTCTCCACCGACCCGACGCCGAGGATGGCCACCTGCGGCTGATTGATCACCGGCGTGGCGAAGACGCTGCCAAAGCTGCCGAAGTTGGTGATGGAGAACGTGCCGCCCTGCACTTCGTCCGGCTTCAACTGGCGCGAGCGGGCACGAGTAGCGAGATCGACGATGGAGCGCTGCAATCCAGTGACGTTCTTCTCGTCGGCGTTACGAATCACCGGTACGATCAAGCCGTTCTCCAGCGCGACCGCGATCCCGATATTGATTTCGTTGTGGTAGATGATGTTGTTGCCTTCGATGGAGGCATTGACGATTTCGTAGTCGCGAATTGCTTCCACCGTGGCTGCAATAACGAATGGCAGGTAAGTGAGCGAGTATCCGTAGCGCTGCTGGAACTCGGCTTTGTGGCGATCGCGGAGCTTGGCGATCCTGGTCATATCAGTTTTGTGGACCGTGGTGACGTGAGCCGAGGTGCGCTTGCTCATCACCATGTGTTCGGCGATTTTGGCGCGCATGGTGCTCATCGGTTCTATACGCGTGCGGGGGCTTTCGGCGCGAGGCATCGCCGGAGCGGTGGGCGCGGCTGGAGCAGGAGTCGCTGGTGGCGCAGTGGACTGCGCCATGGTACGCGCACCCTGCGCCGACATGTAGGCTTCCAGGTCCTGCTTGCTGATGCGGCCACCTGCACCGGTTCCTTTTACCTGGCGCAGATCGATGCCATACTCGCGAGCCATCTTCTTCACCAGTGGAGACAGCGGTCCACTGTCGGCTGCAGCAGCAGGCTGCGCATCAGGAACTGGAGCCGCGGGCGCGGGCTTCTCGACTGGTTCGGGCACTTTCGCAGCCGGTGCTGGAGCCGGAGCAGCAGGCGCCGGTGCGGGCTTCGCGGCTGCTGGCGCAGGAGCCGATGCGCCGTTGCCCGCGCCTTCGTCGATCCGGCCGACCACCGTACTGATCGCCACCGTCTTGCCTTCCTCCACCAGCACCTCCTTCAACACGCCGGCAGCGGGCGCGGGGATTTCGGTGTCCACCTTGTCGGTTGAAATCTCGAACAGCGGCTCATCGCGCTCTACGTGCTCGCCTGCCTTCTTCAACCATTTGGTCAGCGTTCCTTCGACGATACTTTCGCCCATCTGGGGCATTACGACATCAATCATGAGAATGTCTCCGTGAGTGTTGGAACCAGTAGTTCGACTCTGAATTGTTTGGCAAAATTACGCGCCAGGGCGGCGGTCACTTCGGCGCGTGAGGCCGTGGAGCCCAGGTCGCGCATGGAAGTCACCGGCTTGGTCAGCCCGCAAGGCACGATGTATTGGAAGTAGCTCAAATCCGTTGTATGATTCAGCGCAAAGCCGTGGGACGTCACCCAGCGGCTGATATGGATGCCGATCGCGGCCACCTTCTTGCCATCAACCCAGACGCCGGTGCAGCCTTCGATCCGGCCGGCAGCGATATCAAACTCGCCGAGCGAATCGACGATCACCTGTTCGATGGCCCGGACGTAGGCCACCACGTCTCGCTTCCATTCTCGCAGATCGACGATGGGATAGCCGACAATCTGGCCGGGTCCGTGATAGGTGATGTCGCCGCCGCGGTCCGTGGCGTGCAAGGCGATACCTGCGCGGCACAGGATTTCCTCACTCGCCAGAAGATTCGCGGCGTGTCCATTGCGTCCCTGCGTGATCACGTGGGGATGCTCGACGATCAGAAACTGGTCGGGGATGAGCCCGCGTTTGCGCTTCTCCGCCAGATCCTTCTGGAGGACCAGTGCCTCGGCATAGCCCAGCACTCCCAGATCGCGGAACTCGCAGGTGCGCAGGTCAGGCATTGATTGCCAGTCCGTACACCGCGTTGAACGCCTCGCCCATCGCCTCATACAACGTGGGATGCGCGTGGATGGTGCTCATCATGGTCTCGACAGTTGCCTCGGCTTCCATGGCCGCGACTGCTTCCGCGACCAGCTCGAACGCTTCCGGCCCGATAATATGGACGCCGAGAATTTCTCCAAATTTTTCGTCGGCAACCACTTTCACGAAACCTTCGTGTGCGCCGAGAATACTGGCCTTGCTGTTCGCGGCAAACGGAAACTTGCCGACTTTCACCTTCAATCCTTGCGCGCGCGCCTGCGCTTCGGTCAGTCCGACGCTGCCGATGCCAGGTTCGGTGTACGTACAACCCGGAATGCGATTTCGGTTCACCGGCTTCGCGGGCTTGCCGGACATATGCGCCACCGCAACCATGCCTTGCATCGTCGCGACATGGGCTAATTGCGGAGTCCCGGCCACCACATCGCCGATAGCATAGACGCCGGGCTCGCCGGTGCGCTGGTATTCATCCACCTTTATGAACCCGCGATCAAGCTCCACTTTCAGCTTTTCCAAACCGATATTTTCGGTCATTGGCTTGCGCCCGACAGCGACGAGCAGCGTCTCCGCCTCCATCTCCTCCGTCTTGCCGTTCGCCAGCGTTACCGTCATCTTGACGCCTTTATCGTTCTTGACGATGTTGTCCGCCTTCGCGCCGGTCTCGCAACGAATGCCTGTTTTCTTGAAGCAGCGCTCCAGTTCTTTCGAGATCTCCTCGTCTTCCACTGGAACCAGGCGCGGCAGCATTTCGATCACCGTGACCTTGGTTCCGAAGCGATTGAAGATGGATGCGAACTCGACGCCCACCGCGCCCGCGCCGATAATCAACATGGATTTTGGAACAGCCGGCAAATCGAGAATCTCGATGTTAGTGAGTACTGTACGCGCATCGGGCTTCAAGCCGGGAAGCATCCGGGCGGCCGACCCGGTGGCGATGATGATGTTCTTAGCGTCGAGCGTTTGCGTGCCGCCGTCGGATTTCACTTCCACCTGCAGTAGTCCGCTGGCGCCGCGAGGCTTCAGTGTACCGTAGCCCTTGATCCAGTCGACCTTGTTCTTCTTCATCAGGAACTCGACGCCCTTGGCGTGCTTGGCGACGATTTTATTCTTGCGCTCCAGCACCTTCGGGTAATCGATCTTAGGATTCTCGCAGAGGATCCCCTCTTCGGCGGAGTGCTTGAAATGTTCCCAAACATCGGCAGTGTGAAGCAGCGCTTTGGTGGGAATACAGCCGACGTGCAGGCAGGTGCCGCCGAGCTTGAGATCCTTCTCGATAATGGCGGTCTTGAGTCCGTACTGGCCGGCGCGGACTGCCGCGGAGTAACCGCCGGGGCCGCTGCCGATAACAATCAGGTCATAGGTCATTTTAATTTCAGGATAGCGTACCCTGTCAAGAATCCAGGAGTCAGAAGCCAGCAGGCAGCCGTCCCAAAAGCCGGGGCGGTTGCACGAGACAGTAACTCGTTCCGTCGGCTACTGATCATTAGCATGTGGGGCAGGTTGCCAACCCGCTGCAGGTTATCAACCTGCCCCACAGTCGGCTGATCCAGGGGGCGAGTTACTGGAGAGACAAAAGAGGAAAGAGGCAGGAGGCAGGAGGCTGGCGGCGGAACGCGAGCGGCAGGAGGCAGGTCCCTTACGGTCACGGCTCAGAAACCGTTACCGAGCCGTGACCGTAAGGGAGCGGACTTGCCTCACTGGAAACGTTATTCCTTGACAGGCACTTAGGGTGAGCCCGCTCGATGCCTGGACCAACATTGGAGCCGTAGGCCTGCTGGGCGCAGTTTCGCTCATCGCCGCGTGCCTTCCGGCCCGATCCACTGGAAGCAATCCGCGCCGAATAGGAAGAGCGGGCATTATTAGGCGACTCGAAATAGCAGCAAATCGAGACTGAACGTCACGCGCATTGCTTGGACCGGCTGCGATCGCATCGGCCGATAAATGGAATGCAGGACGTCGTGAACCGCAGTCGCGTCGAGATCGGCCGCAGTGGTGGCGCGGTGTTGATCGGCGAGCTTGAACTGTGGTGCGAACATCTCAACAGTCCGGCCCACGCGATCGCGGCCTTGGCCACGGAGCTCGATAAGATCATCTGGTGAAGGAAGGGCCACCAGAAGGCGTCCGTCGTCGCACAAGACGCGCCGGAATTCGCCGGCGTTCATCCGAGCGGTAATGGATAGCACGATGGAGAAGGAGCGATCCTCGAACGGCAAGAAGCGGTCGGCATTCGCGACAATCCACTCGCATTCCGGGTAGCGCCTGGCCGCGGCATCCACGGCAGGAACGGAGATGTCGACACCGTGAGCATCACAGCCGGCCCGGCGGGCAAGTGAGCCGAGGTAGAAGCCGTCACCGCAGCCGGCATCGAGGACGATATCGGCGGGCGATGCGGCCACGATATCGGCGATGGCGCGCAGCAGGGGTGTAGTCACGTTGAGGTCGTGCAATCGCCGCCGTCCGGCAATAGCGTTTGCCGTGTCGCCCGGATGTTTGGATCGCCGCTCCTGTGGCTGTAGCAGGTTGATGTATCCGCTGCGCGCGACGTCGAAGGAATGTCCCTGCCGACAAACTACTCGCCGCTCCTCGCGCACCAACGCCATGTGGCAGTCGCGGACCGGGCAAAGGAGCATGTTGCACCTCAATTGAATTGGGGGTCGCGATTCTCGACCGTGGCTCGTAACAGTTCGACCAATTCCATGACAACCGAGTCCGGCAGACCATCGCGGGTTAGGCTCTCACAAAGCGCCGTTAGATCCAGGACCTTTGCAAGACGCCGCCAGTCCTCCGGAAGCTCGCCGCCGGCACGCGTGTAGCCCGTAGAGAAGTGGGGCTCGGCGCGAGAGCGGGCAGCGCGATCATAGCGAACGAAGTTGGCGATGTCTGCTAAGGGGGATCCGGAGACAGCGAATTCCCAATCGAGAACGGCTGCCACGGACCAGCGTCCTGCCGTTTCCCGGAGGAGTACATTGCGCTTGTTGTAGTCGCCGTGGACCAGAGACGATTCGGCCGCAAGCGATTTCAGCCTCGGAGCGTAGGACCACACCAGCGCATGAATCCGATCGCGAAGATCCGCACGCAGACGCCGCTGCAGATTGGCCGAGGCCAGGCACAGGTCGACAAAGCGCGGGGCGGGATCGTCGCCTTCCAGCAGTGGGGCGCCAACGGATGGGCCTGGGGCCAGCCATCCGGGCTTCGGGAAATTAAAGCGCCCGATCGCCGCGAGCGTCTGGCCGGCGGAGTACGCCGCTTGCGCGATGGCCTCGTTGTCATCACCGCGCCGCAGTTCCATGAAGGTAATACCCTCCACGTAGAGGCGCACCATGAACGGCGGAAAGTCGTCCAGTCCTTGGGGCTCGGCATGAATCACTTCCGGCACGGGAACGGATGGGTTAACCAGCCGCATCAGGTCCAGTTCTTTTTGACAAAGCGACGCATCGTGTTCGTAGATGCGCAGTACGATCCAGTGGGGCGCGGACTCGAGGCCAACCTTGAAGTTCGAGTTGCGTAAGCCCTCGGTGAGCGGTGAGATTTCCAGGATGCGGCCTCGCGGAATCGCGGCCCGCACCATGCGTTCCAGAACTTCGTTTGGAAGAGCGCGCCTAGGCCAGGCCGTGATCCAGCGGGCTTCATTCGGTGCGCCTGGGAGCACTATTTCGGAAATCCGGGGCTGGCCTTCACTTCAGCGATCTGTTGATCGTGCCGCATGTTGTGCAACGGCACGTAGATCAGCCACTGATAGGCGTTCAAAGTTCCAAAAACCGGAAAAGGGTGATCGAAGGTGTGTTCCTTCAGAGCGACTTGCGTTTCCTCGGCGAACTTCAGCGTTTTCGCGCGCGCTTCCTTGTAGCGCTGGATCACTTCATCGCGAGTCAGTTTGCCTGACGGAACAATGGCTTCGGGTGCGACGGCTTTGTGGCTGCGGTCGACCATCACCTTCTCGATGAACTCGGTCTTGCCGCGCGTTTTGGTTTCCCAATCGGGATTCACTGGCGATGCCACGGCTTGTTGTACCGCGCCGAACAGCAAGCCTTCGGCGAGGACGATGTGCTCCGCGGTTTCCCCAACCGACCAACGATCGGGGGCGGACTTGTAGGTCCACTGCGCATCTGTCAACCCCTCGACGTAGGAGAGGAATTCCTTTTGCGAATCCTGCAAGAGTTGGATAGTGTGGGCGCGTTCGGCGGACGTCAGGGCAGGGTCCGCGGCCTGAATGATGCCGGGGAGGACGATGGATGCGATCAAGGCGAGAGCGATTCTCATATGAAATCCAGTATAAGCTCCCCGATCGACGCCCGGGCCGGTCGCCGGGCAGCTTGTAATGCATCGAATAACCGCGCTCATCGGCGCTTTCCACGTTGGCTAGTACTCGCAGACGGAGCTGTGTACTTCGTATTTTTTGACGGCGCTCTTGGGGTCCGCGGGGTTGTGGCAGTCTTCGCAGATGGCGCTGGTTAACACGCGCTTGTGCTTGGCGCTGGTGTCGGCGTGAATGACGTGGCAACTCAGGCAGGTGAGCGTCGCGCCGTTCTTCAGGACGTCGCGGACGTTGCGGTAGATGTGGCGGTCGGCGGGGTTGAGACTGGCGTTGTCGGCCTGCGATAAGTCGACTTCGAAATCGTGGAAGAGATCGTCGCCGGGGACGAAGTTGTTGGGGTATGGGAGGCCGGAGGATCGGGATTTTCCGCCGCGGAGGTGGCAGGAGCCGCAGACGGAGGCGATCTCGGCGGGGGTCTTTGGGTACTTGCTTGAGAAGCGCATCAGGGCGATGTTTTTAGTGTGGTCGGGGTCGGCGATGCCGTGGCAGGTGTAGCAATCGAGCGAGGTGGTGGCGAAGGTTTTGGTTTTTGGATCGACGGCGGTGGAGTGACAACCTGCGCAATGGTTCGCAAACTTTTCTTTGTCTGAATTTGGCAGCTCTAGCTTGCCGTAGCCGGACTGGCGCACCGGGCGAGCTTGCTTCGCGCCTAGGAACAGGTCGCCTTTTTCGTTGGGGAAGATGGTGCGGGCGTGGGGGTTCTGTTGCCAGGTGTCGGCTACTTTTACGCGATGGCAGAAGAGGCATTCGTCGCCGGTGACGTAGGTGGGGATGGGTTTACCTACGTGGTCTTGGGCGTGGAGAGAGAAGACGGCGGAAATCAAGAGCAGCCGGGCGTTCGCATGAGTGTGAACGCGGCACGCTGAAAGCGTGCGCCACGCGGTGGACAGGATTTTAGTCGTCGGCTCGGACCCAGCCATAGGCGGCGTTGGTTGGATTGGGGCCCTGTTGGCGGTACTCGGCTTTGAGTTTCGTGAAGGTGTCGGCCGGTAAGGGGTTGCGTTTTTCTTTCAGATCGATTTTGTAGATGCGGGCGGCGTTTTGGCCGAAGATTTTGGCTTTGTCTTCCTTGGTGATTTTTTTGTAGCCGAATTTGTCGCACAGCTCGTCGCTGATCTGGAAGCGCTTGAAGGCGTCGATGACCCATTGCGGCGAGCCCCACCACAGGCAATCGGTGCCCCAGATGACGTGGTCGGCGCCGTAATACTTGATGTTTTTGCCGAGGCCGTGCATGGCCATCACGGGATCGGAGATCACCAGCGCGCCGAAGAAGCTGCCGATTTCCGGATACACGTTGGTCATCTTCGGATTGCGCTTCTTGATGTCGATCAGGATGTTGTGCCAGGCGAAATCGCCGGTGGTGGGGTCGTATTGGTTGGCGGTTTTCCAGTCGGGCTCGGTGGGTCCGTGCTGGAGCGCCGAATGGTAAACCACCCAGGTGATGTCGGGATTGTTCAGCGCCGCTTTCTCGATGTCCTTGGGATTCGCCAGATGGCCGAGAATACGCGACTGGTAAGAATAGCCCTTGTGCACGCTGAAGGTTTTCATGCCGCGCTTGCGGGATTCTTCGATGAACCACTGCGCGTTGTCGTCGTCGCACTGGAAGCCGCCTCCGGAGCCGCCCGGATCGGTGTGGCAGTACCATTTCCATGAAGAGATTTTGTAGAGGTTCAGCTCACGGTCCATCTGCTCGATGGTGGCAGTCTTGTCGGGCTTGTTGGTCACCTTGTCCCAGTAATGATTGGGCGCGAGGTTGCCCTGGCTGATGGATCGGCGGGAATTCGCCAGCGCATTGATCTGGTCGCGCGATTGCGCCATCAACCAACTCGGCAGAATGCTCAGGAACGGCGTGCGAGCCGCGCCTTCCAGCACCTTGCCGGCTTTATCGCGCTGCTGTTCTTTGCCCGGGACGCCGGAGATGACGATCATGTCCGTCTCGCTGTCGAAGAACATTTCCTTGATAAAGTTCGGGAAGCTGTAGGCCTCTTTGTCTTCCTTGAGCTTGAATCCCATGTTCCGGAAGAATTCCATTTTGGAGATGTCGCCGCGCAGGCCGATGGGAAATCCGTTGGTGAAGTGCGACTGCACGTCCATCACGAAATACTCGCCTTTGGGCCACTTCTCTTCCGTCGCGTCTTCTTCCATAGTTTCCGCGTCATCGACGTCGAACGCATTGCCGTAGACCTTGTTCATGGCCGCGAAGCAGGTGGCCATACCCATGGAACTGGCCATGAAAGCGCGCCGATCAATACCGAGCTTTTTGGATTTCGCCTCGGCCATCTCGCCGATCACGGACTCCACTTGTTTCTGCCGCTGATTCTGCGGGCGAGGGATAAACTCCTCGTTTGAAACCATTTGGGTGGGGATGGGAGAGCTAACGCCCTTCTTGTGATCGCGCTCAAATTTTCTGATCCACATGACCGTCAGTATAGTGCAACCGACCGGTCGGTGGAAGGTTCTGTGCGTGCGCTAAACTCGTGCCATGACCAATCGACAATTCAAGCTTGCGGCGCGGCCTGTTGGGATGCCGAAGGAATCGGATTTTTCGCTGGTTGAGGCGCCGTTGCCGGCTCTCGGCGATGGGCAGGCGTTGGTGAAGACGGCGTATCTATCGGTGGATCCTTACATGCGCGGGCGCATCACCGGAATCCGCACTTACGCGGATCCCGTGAATATCGGCGATGTGATGGAAGGCGGGACGGTGGGGCAGGTGGTGGCATCGAAATTTCCCGGATTGACGCCGGGCGATTTCGTGCACTCGAACTGGGGTTGGCAGGAGTATGCCGCGCTACCGGGGAAGGCGCTGCGAAAGCTGGACTCGAAGCTAGCGCCGGTTTCGACTGCACTCGGCGTGCTGGGAATGCCGGGGATGACCGCGTACTTCGGGCTGCTTGATATTTGCAAGCCTCAGGCGGGAGAGACCGTGCTGGTTTCGGGAGCGGCGGGCGCTGTTGGATCGCTGGTGGGGCAGATCGCGAAAATTCAGGGCTGCCGCGCGGTGGGGATCGCGGGAACCGACGACAAAATTGCGTGGCTGGTGAACGAGCTCGGGTTCGATGCCGCGTTCAATTACAAGACCACGTCCGATTATTCGGCGAAGTTGAAGGAGCTTTGTCCGAAGGGAATCGATTGCTATTTCGACAACGTCGGCGGGAGCGTGACTGATGCGGTATTTGGGCAGATGAACGTATTCGGGCGCGTTTCCATTTGCGGTCAGATCTCGCAGTACAACTTAGAGAAGCCGGAGCCCGGGCCGCGGCTGTTGGGCTACATGCTGGTGAAGCAGTTGAAGGTGGAAGGCTTCATCGTGTCGCGATTCACGAACCGCTGGATGGAGGGAATCGGGCAGATGGCCAAGTGGCTGGCCGAGGGCAAGATCAATTATCGAGAGGAAGTGGTGGAAGGGTTCGAAAATACGGTACGGGCGTTTATTGGGATGTTGAAGGGGGATAATACGGGGAAGATGTTGGTGAGGGTGTAGCACTTAATGGAGTGAATGGTTACCTTTCTGTTCTGGAACACGAATGGCAAACCGCTCGTGGATGCCCTCGTGGCGATAGCTGAACAAGAAGCAGTCGACATCCTTATTTTGGCTGAATGGGTGGTTGGCGAGACTGCTCTTTTGACAGCCCTGAACCACAGAGAACCTGCATTTCACCTTGCGCCGGGCCATAGCCGAGGCATCACAATTGTTAGCCGCTTTCATGGCCGGTATCTCATGCCTGTCTTTGAGAGCGACCGTGTCTCAATACGCCGCGTCATGCTGCCAGGCTGTGACGAGATTCTGCTTGTGGCAGTACATTTCCCCAGCAAGCTCTACTGGAGTGATGCAAGCCAACAGACTGAGTGCACAGTGCTTGGAAGAACGATCGTTGAACAGGAAACTCAGGCCGGACACAATAGAACGATGGTGGTCGGTGACTTGAACATGAACCCTTTTGAGAGTGGAGTGGTCGCTGCCGGTGGCCTTAACGCGACGATGACCCAAAGAGTCGCGGCGCGAGGGGACCGCATTGTCCAAGGCCAAAGCTATCCTTTCTTTTACAACCCTATGTGGGGCCAACTTGGCGATCAGTCGAAAGGACCGCCCGGCTCCTACTATTACGAGCGCGCCGAACACATCACGTATTTCTGGAACACTTTCGATCAGGTGCTGCTGCGACCTCAGTTGATGGATCGTCTTTTGAGTGGCGCCCCTAGAATCCTCGACGCTGCCGGCAACATCTCCCTCGTGAAGCCGGACGGCAGACCGGATCTTGATCGTGCGTCCGATCACCTTCCTCTTCTGTTCCGCCTCGATTTGTAGGAATATGTATGTATGCCTCAGAAAGCTGTGGATCTCTGGCCCGAAATCGACGTTGCCAACACCAGGACCCCGGTTTCGATCCTAAAACAACAGGCGGCGCTGCTTGGCAAGCATACAAACAATCTGCTGGAAGCAACGGTCGAGACGATCGCCAGCTCGGATTCTTTCGTCCATCGATTCATCATTGAAGTTCCCGCACTGGCAGGCTATAGGTATGAACTTTTCTCAATCCGTCATGACGAGAAGTTGTATCCGGTTCAGATTCAACACGGGCCCAGGACAGCTATGCCGTCCGCATATTCAGCGTGGCAAGACGGGATTGAGTCCGAGGAGATCCTCCTTGAATGGCTCAAAGCAGTCCTCAACTCGCCCGATACGAAACGCCTTCTCGGTAATCTACTCGCGCAAGTGGAATCGTAGACTGTTACTTACGCGCGTTCGAATAAACCGGCTGCGCCTTGGCCGCCGCCGATGCACATGGTGACCACGCCTAGCTTCGCTTTGCGGCGGGCCATTTCGTTGGCTATCGTGCCGGTCATGCGGCTTCCGGTCATGCCGAAGGGGTGGCCGATTGCAATCGAGCCGCCGTTGACGTTTAGCTTCTCCGGGTCAAGGCCCAGGCGGTCGCGGCAATAGACAACTTGGACCGCGAAGGCTTCGTTCAGTTCCCACAGGTCGATATCGCCGATCTTCAGGCCGTGACGTTTGAGCAGTTTCGGAACAGCGAAGACCGGGCCGATGCCCATTTCGTCTGGCTCGCAGCCGGCAACGGCAAAACCGCGGAAGATCAGCTTGTAGGGGATGCCGAGTTTATCGGCGCGCTCACGGGACATCAGCAGCGTGGCCGACGCGCCGTCCGATAGTTGCGACGCGTTGCCGGCTGTGACGCTGCCCTGGCCGCTGGTTTGATCGAAGTAGGGTTTGAGCGACAGCAGTCCTTCGAGCGTAGTGTCCGGACGATTGCATTCGTCCTTGTTCGCGCATACTTCTTCGGTGCCGACGCGTTCGCCGGTTTTCTTGTCGAGAATCGCGCGAGTGACTTTCATAGGCGCGATCTCGCCATCGAAGAATCCTTCCTGTTGCGCCCGTGCGGTACGCTGCTGGCTCAGCAGAGAATATTCGTCCTGCACCTGGCGGCTGACTTTGTAACGCTTGGCGACCACTTCCGCAGTAACGCCCATTACCATGTAGATTCCCGGATAATGTTCCTCAATCCAGGGATTCAGGCTGGTGCTGCGCTCGGTGAGGGTGATGCTTTCCGTTCCACCGCCGATTGCGGCTTCTGCGCCCTCCTGCACGATTTGGTGGGCGGCCATGGCGATGGCCTGGAGTCCCGAGGAACAGAAACGATTGACAGTGGTGGCCGCGACGGTGACTGGGAGTCCGGCTCGAAGCGCGGCGATGCGCGCGACGTTGGTGCCTTGCGCACCGTGCGGTTGAGCGCAGCCTAGGATTACGTCCTCGATCTCGTTGGGATCGAGCTGTGGCGTTTTGCGAAGTACGTCCTGGATGCAGTGCGCGGCGAAATCGTCCGGACGGGTCATGTTGAAGGAACCGCGGAAGGATTTCGTTAGGGCGGTGCGGGAACTTGCTACTACTACGGCTTCTCTCATGAATTCTCTCCTTGCGTTCACACGAGTGTGAACGCGGCACGCACGAGTGCGTGCGCTACGTTATGCGGTGGCTGCTACTTGTTTGTCGAAGTCGGCGAATTTTTTCCCGGACTCGGCTAGTTGTTTTAACAGAGGGGCTGGCGTCCATAGAGCGCCGTGCGCCTTTTCGAATTCCTGGATGCGTTCGTAGACCTTTTTCAGGCCTACGGTGTCGGCGTACCACATTGGTCCGCCGCGATAGGCGGGGTAGCCGTATCCATTGATGTAGATGATGTCGATGTCGACGGCGCGCAGAGCGTAACCCTCTTCGAGAATGCGCGCGCCCTCGTTCACTAACGAGTATATGATGCGGTCGACTATCTCTTGGTCGCCGATTTCTCGCGGCGTGCGGCCGGTCTCCTTGCGGATCTGGTCGATCAGCTTGTCGACTTCCGGATCGTGCAGCGGGCGGCGGTTCTCGTCGTATTTGTACCAGCCCGCGCCGGTTTTCTGGCCATAGCGGCCCATCTCGCACAGCCGATCTTCCACCTTGGGCTGGCGGACGCTGGTGTTCTCGGCGTCCTTGAACTCTTTGCGGATGCGCCAGCCGACGTCGAGTCCGGCCAGGTCGCCCGTGGCGAGCGGTCCCATAGCCATGCCGTAATCGTAGAGCGCTTTGTCGACGGCTTCCACCGTTGCGCCTTCTTCCACCAGGAACTGGGCTTCGCGGCGATATGGTCCGAACATACGATTGCCGACGAATCCGCGGCAATTGCCCACCAGTACGCCAACCTTGGCGAGCTTTTTCGAAAGTGACATCAAGGTGGCGATCACCTCTTTCGAACTTGCTTTGCCACGCACGATCTCGAGCAGGCGCATGACGTTTGCGGGGCTGAAGAAGTGCGTGCCGATGACCCACTCCGGCCGCTTGGTTGCGCCGGCGATTTCGTCGATGTTGAGCGTGGAGGTATTTGAAGCAAGAATCGCACCTTGGCGCATCACCTTATCCAGCTCGCCGAAGATCTGCTTCTTCAGCGCCATGCCCTCGAAGACCGCTTCCACCACCATGTCTACCTCGCCGAAGCCGTCGTAGGTTAGCGTCGGCGTGATGCGGCCCACGCGCTGATCCATCGATTCCTGTGTGAAGCGGCCTTTCTTCACGGAATTCGCGTAATTTTTCTTGATGGTGGCGAGACCGCGATCGAGCGCGGCCTGATCGGTTTCCTTGAGCAGCACCGGAATGCCGGCGTTGGCGAAAACCATGGCGATACCACCGCCCATGGTGCCTGCGCCAACCACTGCCGCGCGGTTAACCGGAATCTGCTGCGTGTCTTTCCCGATGCCGGGAATCTTGGCCACTTCGCGCTCGCCGAAGAACACGTGAATCATGGCCTTCGACTGGTCGGAGTAGAGGCATTCCAGGAACAGCTCGGCTTCGCGCTTCACGCCTTCGTCGAAGGGGAGCTTGGTGGCGGCTTCCACCGCGTCGATGGCGGCGATGGGCGCCATCATGTTGCGAGCTTTCTTGCGGGCGGCGTCGCGCGCGGCGGCGAAGATGGGCGCATTCGATTGTTCGTTGCCGAGCTTGTCGCTGAGATCGCGAGTGCGGCGGGGCGGCGTGCCGATTTTGCTGGTAGCGAACGCGATCGCGCCTTGCAACAAGTCGCCTTCGACGATCTGATCGACGATGCCGACTTTGAAAGCTTCGGCGGCGCCGATGGGATCGCCGGCGGCGCACATTTCGACGGCTTTGGCGACGCCCGCCAGTCGGGGAAGGCGCTGGGTTCCGGCCGCGCCGGGAATTATACCGAGCTTCACTTCGGGCTGGCCGACCTGCGCCGATGGAACGGCTACGCGATAGTGGCAGGCCATGGCGGTTTCGAGTCCACCGCCAAGCGCTGTGCCGTGAATTGCGGCGACGATCGGCTTCGGGTAAGTTTCCATGCGATCGAGCACAGTGAGGAAGCCGGGGCCGCGGCGAGTTTCACCGGAAGTGATTTTTCCGAATTCCTTAATGTCTGCGCCGGCGATAAAAGTTCGGCCGCCGCCGATCAGGACGATCGCCTTTACGGTTGGGTCGTTTTCAAATTGTTCCAGGCCGGCCACGATGCCATCGGGGACTCCCGGGCTCAGTGCGTTTACCGGCGGGTTGTTGACGGTTAGGATTCCAATTGGGCCATTCTTGCTGGTTTGTATAAGTTCGTTCATCGGTTTGATTCTATCGCACCGACGGTGGAGAGTTGGAGATTTATTCGGTTTCGGTGGGACGGGCGAGGAAGACGTCGAGCAGGATGCCGACGACGTATCCGAGGAATCCGCCGGCTGCCGCGCCGAAAATGAGCGATTGGGTGGTGGTGACGCCAAGGCGATCGGCCAGCGGGAATGCGGCCGCGAGTCCCAGGACGCCAAAGGTAGCTGAGAGCAGCAACCGTTTTCTCATGGTAGTTGTACTATCGACAGCCGAGGCAGTACGGCATATAGGGTAAATGCCTTAGAGGAGCGGAGATCGCTTGCTAATCGAAGTCGAAGGGCTTCTTCGGGGGCGGGGCGTCGGGGTTTTCTTTGGCCTGTTTCAGCAGTTCGTCGAATTTGCGCTCCAGCACCTTGTGGTGGCTCTTGTGTTCGTCAAACGATTTTTGAAACACCTCCGCGCGGCGGGCCTCTTCACCCTTCAGCTTTTGAACCGCTGCGCCGATGTCCTCGATGGCCGGCGGCCGCTTGTGTTCCTGGTGGCTGATGACAACCTTGAGCTCGGGATCGATTTGCAGCTTTGCTTCGCAGCACGGGCACTGGATCTCAAATAGCTCGTGCTTGCCTTGGCTCATATCGGAAATGGTAGCGCAATCGCGACGTGTTACGGCAGCGGGCGCTCGGGCTTGTATGGAATCTCGCGGATGCCTTCGTCGAGTCCTTCGATGCGGATGACGCGTTTTTCGGGTTTCGGCGGAGGTGGAGGCGCGGGAGTGGACGATAACACCGGCTGAATGCCGGCTACGGGAGCGGGAGCCGGCTTATGCGAGGCGGCGAATACTCGGGCGTTCTTTTCAAGCTCCTGCGGGGTCAAGTGCAGGCTGATTTTCGCGATGGCTCCATCGGAGGTGATCTTCAGTTTCTTTTCCAGCTCCAGTATGGCCGGCTCGCCCGCTTTGTCCTTGACCACTGCTTTGAACAATCGCGACAGCTCGGCGACCATGCTCTTGGCGGCGGCTTCTGTGGGTAATACCAAGTGGATGTCGGCGACCAGACCGTTGCGCACCGACACGCCGGCTTCGAAGGCCTGCGGTTCCGCGCCGAGCGCTCCGCCCGAGAACAGCTCCGTCAACCGGTTACCGGCCATCGCTCCAGTTCCCTGGATCATGGCCCAGACGTCATAGTTCGAGTCCAGTTCGGCCGCGCGCGCGGCTATCGGTGAGGGGTCGGAGGACGCCCGGTTCTGGTCCAGACCTTGAAACACGGAACGGGCATCGCCAATCACGATGGTCTGGGCGTCGAGTACGACGAATGCCATATCCTTGCTGCCCTTGGCTTGCGGACGGTAGACTGCGATGGAGTTGAACATCTGCGGCTTGGCGCCATGGGCGACCAGCACGCGTCGGACTTTGGCCGTGTCGAAATGGCCGCGCGCGACGATCAGCATTTGTGGCTCAGACGGTTCGGCGGCGGCAGGATCGCGACCGGGCGAGGAGATGACGAAGCGATCGACGTCGTCCAGGAATTCGATGCCGGGAATGGCCGGGCCGTCGGCGTTGATCCACTTCTCGCGCAGCATGTCGCCGAGGTGCGAATGGCTGAGGCGGCGCCAGTCGATACTGATGAGCGCCTTGGCGTTGGGGTGGATGAATCGCCAGAGCGTGGGATCGGTCTGGGCGCTGGCGAAGGCGGGCGCGAGCATCAGAAGGAGCAGCGCGCGCATGGGGCGAAAGCGGGGCATGGCCTGTTGGTCTATCGACAGAAGTCGGCCGGGGCTTCAGGGGGATGGTATATTGAAAATACTTCCTGCGAGTTTCCACCGGGCCCGTAGCTCAGTTGGTTAGAGCGCTACCTTGACACGGTAGAGGTCACAGATTCGAGTTCTGTCGGGCCCACCACCTAATCCGTGAAGAATGAAGGACGTGCCGAACTCCTCACCGAGGAGGAGTCCTTCGTCGTTGGCCTTTTGTGGCCCACTCTCACACGTCCGGGTCTCGTCGTCAGGAGGCTTGGGTGTATCTTGCACGGCAAGTAAGCCGGTGGGTCTGAGCATACGTTCCTGAATGTTCCGAATGGTTTGTTCCTGCCGCTCTTCGTCAACTAACGTGTACAACAGCGAGGTGTCCATCTTGGAATGACCTGCCGCACGCATCGCTTGCAACGGATCGCCTTCATTCGCAATCTCAGTGATGGCCTCACGTCGAAAGCTATGGAATCCAAATCCAGGGACGTACAGGCCCAACGCCTTTGCAACTGGCGTGAGGAAGTAGCGCCGGATGCCTCGGTCGTCTCGGCAGAGACCCTTCGTCGTCTTAACGGAGAACACGAACTCATCCGGATTGTGCGGTCCTGGTGAGAACCGCTCCATTAGGGCGCTCAGAAAGCCCATTTTAACCTTGCGTTCAGAATCCACACCCTTGGTGACGTCGAGGTCACCACGCCAGTATCTTTGCTCCACGATGATCTGACCGTTTTCAAAATCAATGTGCTTCCATTGGAGGCCCAGAACTTCGCTAATTCTTAACGTGCAAAACAGAGCCACCATGACGATCAATCGCACGTCCTCACGCAGCGCCAACAGAAGCATGCGAGTGGCGTCCACGGTTAGTTTCTTGGGCCTTCTCACCAGACGCTTCCTTCCAGGTTTGGCGTCCTTCGCCGGGTTATCACCGTGCCAGAGACCCCAGCCAATTGCTTCCCGGAAGATCGAGCGCATAAGATTTCTCAGGTCGCTACGGGTTGACCATGCAAGTCCCGCCTCTTCTTTCGCCTTCAGCCAATCTTTGATGCGCTGCGTATCAACGTCCGCTGTTTGAAGCGATTCAAACGCCGGACGAACATGATTGGTCAAGTGAGACGAGTACTTCGCCACCGTTGAAGCTGAGAGATTGCCTTTGACATTCACGAACCTACGTTCAAAGATATCCAGAATCTCATTGAAGTAGATCTGTGCCTGAAGTACATGCTTCCCGTTGTTTACAGTATTGAGCACTTCCTTGCGCTTGACCTGCGCATCAGTCTTCTTCACGGACTCCGTTGAGCCGAGGTAAAAGCGACGACGTTCTCTGCCGAGCGTGCCATCAGTCTGAAGCACATCAACGTAAGGACGGATGTACCATTTGGGATTCCTCCCCTTCGTTTTTTGGAGCGGTGGTTCTTGATGGCGCACTAGATTCCCCAAGCCAAGGAGCGTTGCCACGGCACTTCCCGTGGAGCGGGCCGTTGTGTTGTTGGACGATTGGCTGTTCCTACCTGTTGCACTTACATTTTCATTGTTGCATTCAATTCGATACTTCAATTCTCCTTCCTACGGCAGACTTACATTTGCGGAGGACGATCAGGGCGTGTGTAGACACGTCGGCTGAAGCCGGATGCGCTCATCTGCTGATTTTCAGGGTGCTTGCGAACGGCCCAATCGTTCCAGGGGCATACTGACGTACATTTCGATTCGATCGCTCTAAGTGGGTACGCCGTTTGGCAGCGGCGGTCGAAGTCGTGCTCCTTTGTCCTTCGAGCAACCGGGCATCATCCTCCAGCACGAGCCGGATGAACCGTTGTGTTGCTCCATTTCATTGTCTCGCCGATCGTGATTCTGTCAAGTCCGACGACCGCACGAACGGTGTAATCACTGTAAGCATCACCTTCAGTGTTGCCAGTTGCGATCTTCGCTCAGATTCGGATCACCGTGATCTCTGAGATGTAGAGAAGGAGGGAAGATGTCAGAGATGAACACTTGAGAGTCAAGTGCTGGACAGATCGGAAGTCAAGTGATGGACGGATCAGAGGTCAAGTGATGGGACAGATGAGATGGTCAGCGGACAGACGAGAAGTCAAGTGATGGACTGTTGAACTGTCAATGAACTATAGCGGCATCGCCACCAACGGGCACGAAAAACCTGCAACGAATGCGGCTACCACCGACAGATGAGAGGTCAGAGATGGACAGATGAGAAGTCAAGCGACGGCTGTGGGAAGTCAAGTTGGAGACAAAATCGAAGTCAAGTTGGAGACCGATCAGAAGTCAAGTTGGAGACCGATTCGGAAGTCAAGTTGGAGACCGATTCGGAAGTCAAGTTGGATACAAGACGGGAGTCAAGTTGGAGACAAGATCGGGACTCAAGTTGGAGACAGATCGGGAGTCAAGTTGGAGACAGATCGGAAGTC
>DASQGY010000357.1:0-24858 GCA_035632375.1 Bryobacteraceae bacterium
ACGCCTTTTGCTTCTCTTTCCATCTCAGGCCCCTTGCATCCTATTGATAAGACAATCTCTTGCGTTGGCCGGGCGATTGCATTCTTACATCGAGTAATCAGCCAGCAATTCAAAGAAGGAGAAGCACCATGAAAGATCAAATTCGGAACATGATGATCGGAGCCGGACTCGCGGCAATGCTGTGCGCGCCGTTGCTCAAGGCACAGGACAGTGTGGAAACGGCCAAGGTGCCGTTCGATTTTCACGTGAACAACCTGACGCTGCCGGCCGGCAAATACACGGTGATGACCGGATCGAGCTCGAACAACGCGACCATCCAGTTGCGCAACGACGATAGTGGCAAGTCCATCCTCTTGATGCCTCCCGGTCGCACTTCCGGCAAGCAGGATCCGCGGCTCACGTTCCATTGCTACGGCGACAACTGCTTCCTGGCGGAGATGTGGGTGCCCGACGGCCCGGCCTACACCATGAGAAAGAGCAGCCTGGAATCCGAGATCCAGAAGGGCGGCAGCAAGGCGACGATGGCCTACGTCTCGCTCGAACGCCAGCGCTAGCGGAGCAGGGATCATGAACAGTCTTCACCTCGTAGCAGAACCAGGGAACGGGAGCCAACGTCCAGGCATGGGTCGTAAGCTCTCGCTGGTCTCGGAGGGAAGGGGCCGGTTGCCTGGACGCGGCAACCGGCTCTCGCTTCTTACCACGTATGTGTTTCTGGCATTGGCGTTGTGCCTGTTGCTGACCGATCTGTTTCACCTGGCGGGAGAATCGAGGAGCCAGGAGCCAAAGTCCAGAATGGCGCTTCGCGCCGCGAACCTGAATCCTGCGCATCACAGCGAGACGCCATCCTCCAGAAACTCGCCCCTAAATTGATCAGTCGGACTGTGGGGCAGGTTGGCAACCTGCAGCGGGTTGGTAACCCGCTTCTGGAGTTTCTACATTTCCACGACGCACAGACTAAAGTCCGTGCCACCTTCAGAACCTTGTCAGCAAGTGGTAGCACAGGCTTTAGCCTGTGAGTCAGCGGGTTGGTAACCCGCTTGGCGAAGCGCGATTCACAATCGCGCGCAGGTTGGCAACCTGCCCCACAGGCTGATGATCGGTAGCTGACGCAACGAGTCTCTGCCGCCCGGCCGCCGGCCTACTGCCGCCTGGCCACGGCCTCCGCTGCGCGCATCACCCGCAACAAATTCCCCCCATAGATCTTCCGGATATCTTCCGCTGAATAGCCTTTCTCCAGCAGAGCCCGCGTCAGGTTTGGAAATTTCGAGACATCCTCCAAACCCTGAGGTACGCACTGGATGCCGTCGAAATCGCTGCCGATTCCCACCGCGTTGATTCCCGCGATCTTCACGATGTGATCGATGTGTGCGACGACGTCGGCGAGCGTGGCGGGCGGCACGGTCTTGCGATACTCCTCCATCAGCGCCCGGTTGTTCTCCCCGCGCGCGGCCGCCATCTTCGGAAGCAAGTCCTTGGATGCGTCGGCGGTTTTTTGCGAGAGAAACTCGCACGCGAAATTCACTTGCACTACTCCGCCCTTCTTGGCGAGAGCGACGATCATCTCGTCAGTCATATTGCGCGGGACATTTGAGATCGCCCGGCACGAGGAGTGCGAGGCAAAGGGCGGAGCGCTGCTCACCGCCAGCGCATCCCAAAAGGTCTTGTCGGCGACGTGCGAAATATCCACCATCATGCCCAGGCGGTTCATTTCGCGCACCACCTGTTTGCCGAAGTCGGTCAAGCCGTCGTGATGCTTTACGCCGGCCTTGTCCATGTCGCCGGAGGAATCGGCCCAGTTGTTGGTGTTCGCGTGAGTGAGCGTCATGTAACGAATGCCCAGCTCGTAATAGTCGCGCAACAGCCGCAGGCTGTCCTCAATCGCGTGCCCGCCTTCGATGCCCATCAGCGCCCCAATCTTGCCTTGTCTGTGAATACGCTCTATGTCGTCGGCCGTGGTGGCGAAGACGAAGTCGTTGGGATAGCGGGCGATGATATCGTGCCGCACCGTGTCGATCATCTCCAGTGTCCGCCACGCCGAGCGATTCCCGTTGGTGTAGTTCGCGGCGACATAGACTGCAAAGAACTGCGCCCCGAGACCGCCCTCGCGCATGGCTTTGAGATTGGTGTGCCCGTCGTTCTCCGCCTTGCCGATGTCGTAGCCGGTGACCGTGCGGCTGGTGATGTCGTTATGCGTGTCGATGAGCAGCGTGGATTTATGGATCTTCTGGACCTCGGCGTCGGTCACGGTGCGGGTTTGCGCAAAGCAGATGGCCATCAACACGAGAAAGCCGCAAATTGTTCTCATGGGAAAACACTATAGCGCATGGGTGGGCCCGCCACTCTTCCCTTGACAGATCCTGGTCTTTCTTCTATCTTGTAGAAATATGGCGCCCGCCCTCCGAAGCGTCCTTGCGGTACTTGGCGGTTACGCGACCATGGCTTTTGTGGTGATCCTGTTCACGGGCATCGTGAAGATGCTTGCGCCGGCGTGGATGGCAATGGAGGGGAAACCAGCGGCGTCCTATCTGGCAGTTAACCTTACGTACAGCTTCGTCGCCGCGCTCCTCGGCGGATATGTCGCGGCCTGGATTGCGGCCCGGCTACCGGTGCAGCACGCCTTGGCGCTCGGCGTACTCGTGTTGCTCGGTAGCATTGCTTCGGCGATGCAGACTGGTGATCGCCAACCGCGCTGGTATCAGGCGGCGTTGGCGATATTGATGCCGCTTGCCGTGGTTTTGGGCGGCTACGGCACAAAATACTTCGTGCCGTGAGATAAGCGCCGCAGGAAATAATACTCGTTCACCGGCCGATCGTCAGTTAGGACCGGCGCGCCGGGGTCCGCATCAATGAGCGTGCGGAGCGGCATTTCTCCACCCAGCATCTTCTGAAATTGCGATTCCGCGGTGGTGGCTGGGCCCCACTCCAGCATGTCGCGAACGGCTGCGGGTGGAACGCGAGCCGCCAATTGTGCCGCGGTGAACCGCTTCATCGGACCGTTGCTGGTCAATAGGTGCTGGCCCCAGCCCTCCAGCGATGGAAATACGCGCACTTCTGAAAAGGAGCGGCCGATCGCCTGCGCAGCCGCCGAAACCACGCTACGCTCGGCATGTGGAATCCACTGTTGCAGCATTCCTCCAGGGCGGAGCCGCCTGGCGGCTACTTGATAAAACTCCGTGGAATAGAGCAGGCTGGAGCCGGCGGCGGCCACCGGCGGCGGCGGATCGATAACGATGACGTCGAACAGTTCCTGCGTCCGCTCCAGAAATCGGCGGCCATCGTCGATCACGATCGTTCCCCGCGACGAGTTCTGCAGCTCGCCGGGGTGGAAGAAGCCGAGGAGCTGAGGCACGCTGGGAACCAAGTCGACCGCTGTGACATCCACGTTCCAGGCAAGCGCCGAACGGTAGGACGTGCCCATTCCAAAGCAAATTACCAAAACCTTCCGCGGCGGATCGTCGAGCGAAGCCATCGGCAGATGGGCCATCATCTTGGTGATGGGCGTCAGGCTGGTAATGCCGACGCCGTTGATCAGCAATTTCTTCTCCATGCCCTTGCCCGCGGCGATCACGGTTGCCGTGTGATCGCGGCGAATGATGGCCTGCGGATAGCGGCGCTCGAAATCCTGGGTGAGAGCGAAAAGAACGAGAGCGGCAAGCGATGCCGCGGCCAGTATGCGCCGGTTGCCCCGCAGGCCGAACAGGAAGAACGGAATCGCCAGGAGCGCTAACGTCCAGCGCTCGCCGACCCACGGAAGCAGAACGAAGCCGGAGAGCAACGGGCCAATGATGCAGCCAATTGCGTTCACGGCGTAGGCTCGGCCGGCGCGATCCGGATCTCCACCCGACCAGCGATCCACCAGCATAGGCGTGAGGAATCCCAGCAAGCCACAGAAACCGCCCACGCCCAGCGCTATGCGCAGGACTCCGGGCAGCCACCGATCGGTACGCGGATCGGCCGCAGCCAGCGGAAGAAGCGCGAAGAACCCGGCCAGGATTGCGACGTTGGCACTGCGGATGGGCAGCCGGCGCACCCACCGCCGGTAGATGCGGGAGCCCGCTGCGGTGGCCGCCAAATAAACCGCCAGCATGAGGGCGAACGAATAAACCAGCGGACCCAGGAACGGCACGAACTGGCGCGTCCACACCACTTCCATCGCCAGACTGGAGAGGCCGGAGGTGAACAGCAGAGGCAGAATCGTGGCATCGGCCGTCGCTGTTCCCGAGATGGCCGGCGACGAGGCAGAGGAATGCGCCTCGCGCAGACGGCCGGCGGCCACGAAAGCTCCAATCGCCACCACGGCGTTCAACGCGGCGGCCACCAGCACCGTGCGGCTAAAGCCCATCAGCTCGATAAACAGGAAGGCGGACATTAGTGTACCGGCCATGGCGCCTACGACATTCGCCACGTAGAGATAGCTGAAGGACCTTGGCGATTCGCCGCTAAATGCTCCGCGAATTCCCGCCATGGCCAGCGGAAACGTGGCGCCCATGGCGGTGCAGAAGGGCAGCAACACCAAAGCGATCCACATTGCCGACACCACGTAATAGCCGGTGGAGCCCCATTGGCCCACCAACAGAGCCCGTCCCCATCGCAGCAGCTCCACTACCAACAATCCCGATATGCCAATGGTGACTTCGGCGGCTCCGTAAAGTCGCACGAAGAAAGCGGGCGTGCGGTTTTCCATGCGGCGCGTCAACCGCCCTCCGCTCCAACTTCCCAGGGCCAGGCCGGCCATGAAAACGGAGAGCACAATGGAGACCAGCGGCGTAGTCACTCCGAAATCCGCCATGGCTACGCGCAGCCACACCACTTGATAGACCAGGCTGCAGAAACCGGATAGGAAGAAAAAGACGAAGAAGATGGTCATGGAGGGGCGCGGCTGCCGATGAATCTTACTACCTTCGGACGGGCCGCGGCTGCCGCTTGAATGCGAGTCGGAGCGTGCGCTTGCCATCTGGATGATCGGGATCGGCAGTCATCAGAAAATCCGCCGCCTGATAGCCCAGCCCCCACATAACCAGGCCGCCGAACTCTTCGATCCTCCACGCTTCATAGGACTGGAATCGCTCCGGCCGGCGCGTGAAGCGGCCGGTGGCATCCGGCAAATAGATGGCGGTGAAGTCGTGCGTGGAACACTCGCCCGCTGCGTTACAGTCGATGTCCATGGTCAGCAGCACCTGGATATTGCGATAGCCCTCTCCGGCGTCGACCGGGAACTTCTGCTCCAGCTCCGCCGCGACTCTCACGTGATCGGTACGAATGGGAACGCTCAGGGGCGTAAAACCGACGTTTTGTGACTGCCATCGTCTCTCTATGACGACGTTGGTTGTGAAACGCGCCTCACCCTTCGCATCGGTCACAAAGCGGTTGCCGGCATTCGGGCTCTGCCAATCGGGTCCCGCTCCAAACACCAGGCGCACCGGGACGCCCGCAAGCGGCCTATTTTCTACGTCGATCATTTTGAAACTAACGTCGAGCGGCACTGGCTGCGCCTTGGCGGAGAACAAAGTGAATGCCATCAGGAAGTACTCCATTCTACTGTGGATTCGCATTGTTGGCCTCCAAGGCTAAGGGCCAGTATCGCAGGCTAGAGCCCAATGTCGTTAAGTTTTCCGCGCGCCCTCGCAAGCTATTGATTCTGCTTCGTCGAGATTGTAGCGCACGCACTCATGCGTGCCGCGTCGGCACTCGTGCCGACGCTCGGTGGACTGCTTTTGTCGCATCTGATATTTCAGTGACCAACATTAGCACTGTGAAATGTTTGATTTCCGAGCCAGCCGGAAAACGTAACGGCATTGGGCTTGAGCCGGTAGCAAAGGCTCCACTGTGAAGTCACAGACTAGAGGAGTCGTTGCGATCAAATCTCAGGCGCCCGCTGCTTTTCGCTTTTCGGGCAGGAGCCTATGCGACTTGGAGTAGCACGCCGCCGCCGACGCGACCGCCTTCCGCGCCGCCGGCGTAGTAACCATAACCGCGCGCACTCCGGCCACAATCTGATTCGCTTCCTTGCCCGCGGCGATATCGGCCAGTATTGTGCTGAATACCTTTCCAGCCAACTCCACCGTCCACGGCGCCAGGTGAGCGAGCTGCGAAGGCTGAGCGGCTCCGGCAAAAGGATCGTCGCTGGTGATTCCATTCGAGAGCCCCTGGATGGCCGACTGAAAGTTCGGGAATGCGTTGGACGCCGAGTCCCCGGTCAAGTTGGCATAGAGCTGCGCCAGAGTCCCGGATTCACCGAGCAATACCATGGCCGGGGCGATCTGGTTCAAACCGTAACCCTGCCCCATTAACCAGGACAGAAAGGCCATCCCGCATCCGGTGCTGTCTGCGTTTCCATCGCTGGGATCGGTTTGGTTCACGTAATCCGGCTGGCCGTCGTCCGACCACCGCGGCGCTGTGGCGAAATCGCTCAAGGCATTGTTGCCGATCACGGCCGCGCACCAGCGGGACAGAGCTTCTCCGGTGCTGACGCCGCACAGATTCCCGCCCATGGAGCACTCGCTGAGTTCGGCTTCGAAGAGCGCCGATACCCGCGCCGAGTTGCCAAACGACGCACATACTTCGATGGCCGACCCGCTGTTGTAGTCGCAGCCCATGTGGTCCGCGCCACCGCTTCCATCGGTGGCGCCTCCCATGGCGAAGACGATCACGCTCACCGGACCGCCCGTTGTCCCAAATATTGTGTCGTTCGCCGCGACGACGCGATCGGCGTCGTTGATGAGATCCTGGGCGTTTTGCAGGCCCTGGTCGTTAAGTGCGGGGTCGACGAATACTGTCACCTTTCCGCTAGGACTGGTCCCCACCAACTGGGAGGTGCCAGTAAAGCTGGGCCACTGTGGTGCTATCGGGTTGTCCCTGTTCGCCACCGCCGGCCGCCTGTCTGAAGAGCTCGCTTTGATAGAGTGGTGTTGCACTGAAATACCCTCATCTCGGAGAAGTAAGCATAAGAACCCGGCATTCGCCAGCCGTACCGACCTGGGCCGGCACCCGTTGCCTGATTCTCCTTCAGGCTGCGCCCGGGCTACGCGAAGTGCCGAGCCGATTAGATCCCGATGATCGGATACTCTGGCAACATAATAATAACTCAAGTATTGATTGTTCTGTGACATTATTCACGATTTATTTGTGAGGATCGTGACATTTGTTGGGCCTTGTAAGACAATTGATGACAAATGAATGCCAGTGTCACGTTACTTGCGAAGCGGATGTATAATCCAGTGAATGCTTTGTAGGAGTCTCACGGGGAGCACAGCCGGCGGGCTGAAATGAGCGATCTGAATCTGGTGGAGGAGCTATTTCACGGAGCATTGGAGCAGCCGCAGAGTGAGCGGGAAGCCTGGCTCGCGGGAAAAGCGCCGGATCCGCTAGTTCTCGAAGAAGTGCGCTCGCTGCTGGCATCGCGCGAGAAGTTGAGCAGGATAACGCCAATTGAGGCGAGCGCCCCGCCGGCGCCGGACACGCCTGTTTTGCCAACCGAGCATTTTGGCGTCTATCGAGCCGTGGGGCTGCTGGGCCGCGGTGGCATGGGCGCTGTCTATCTAGCCGAGCGCACTGACGGGTACTTCGAAAGAAACGTTGCCGTCAAAGTAATGGCTACGCATCTGGCGAGCGAGGATTTCCTGCGCCGTTTCGAAACTGAAGGACGGCTGCTGGCTGCGCTCGATCATCCCAACATAACCAGCCTGCTGGATGGTGGAGTTTCTCCTTCAGGACAGTCCTATCTGGTCCTGGAATATGTGAAGGGCGAGAGGCTAGATGACTACTGCGATGCGCGGCGACTCGCCATCCGCGACCGTCTCCGGCTGTTTCAGCAGGTATGTGAGGCAGTGGACTACGCGCATCGCAACCTGATTCTACACCGGGATCTCAAGCCTTCCAACATTCTGGTGACCGGGGAACGAGCGGTGAAGCTTCTTGATTTCGGCACAGCTTCATTGATTGCTGAAGACAGCAGTGTCACCGTTACACGAGCACGCATGCTGACACCGCGCTATGCCAGCCCCGAGCAGTTGCGCGGAGAACGGCTAGGCGTAGCCGTCGACATCTTCTCGCTGGGTGTGATTCTTTACGAACTGCTCACCGGCGTCTGGCCTTTTGGAAATCCCGATTCGTTGTTTAGCGAAATGAAGAGGGCTACAGGCCAGGCGTTGCCGGCCGTGCCAGCTTCGGCCATCACTCCCGAGAACGCGGCGCTGCGCAGCTTGGACGCCGGCACGTTGTCGCGAACGCTGCGAGGCGATCTGTCGGCAATCGTGCTCAAGGCGTTGGAGAACGATCCGGGTAGGCGCTACGGCTCGGTTCGCCAGTTGGCGGAGGACCTGGAACGGTATTCCGAAGGACATCCCATTCTTGCCCGCCCGCAAACATCCTTGTATCGGGCCAGAAAATTCTTGCGGCGTCGCTGGCTTCCGGTGATGGCGGCGACGGTGTTTGTGATTGGCCTCTCCGTGGCGAGCGTGGTGGCGCTGCACCAGGCGCAAGTAGCGCGGGAGGAGGCGCGGAAGGCGCAAGATGAAGCGCGGAAATCCGATCGCGTGACCAGATTCCTGCGCGGCATGCTGAGCGCTGGCGCATTGGCCGGAGGCGGCGATGTCACCGTGCTCCAGATGCTGAACGCAGCCGAGCCCAGCATCGAAAAGAGCTGGAAGGACGACCCGCTGTCAGAAGCGACGCTTCGGGCCAGCCTTGGCGCCACCTACGTGACGCTGGAGCAACGCGATCGCGCCAAGCTTCAATTGGAAAGGGCGCTGGCGCTGTTCCAGTCGCTCGGCCGCCATGTCGACGCCGCGGACACGCTGTTAGTACTCGGCATCAATGCTCAAACGATAAGTGAATCGGCGGCAGCGGCCGATTCCTATCGCCGGGCTCTGGACGCCCTGAAACTTGCCGGCCAGGAAGCCCCGCCGAGGCTGGTGTTTCGAGTAAAGGCCTATCTGGCCGGCGTCCTGATGATGAATTATCACCGCACGGCGGAGGCGCGAGCGCTGGCCGACGAGGCGCTGGCGCTTTCCGCTCGCAATCCAGGTTTTCCGCCCGACCTGCTGGTCGCGGCCTGGCAGCATCGGGGCGAGACGATGCTGGAGGACGGACGCTTCGACGAAGCGGAAGCGCTGTTCCGCCAGGCTATCGCCGCTAACCAATACTCGTTCGATGCGTGGGCCATGCTGGCCCGCTCGAGTTTTCTCAAACAGAACTATTCGGCAGCCGCCGATCTTGCACACCGCGACTACCAACTGGCGGCAACCTACGGCCAGGAAGATAAGGCGGAAGCCGAAGTCTGGTGGGCCCGATACCGGTCCGAAACGGGCGAAGCCGCCGAAGCGCTGGCGCAGATCCGAGAAGCGCTGCCTATTGTGCGCAAATACTCGCGGCGTGGATTTCTCTTTGCCTACTACGTGCAGGCAGGCGCGCGCGTGTTGAATAACGCGGGGCGATTCCCGGAAGCGGAGCGGTACGCCCGCGAAGCGCTCGATGCGTTACGCCAGGACCAGATCCCGGAAACGCACCCGGTGACGGCTGCGGCGCTGGAAGACCTTGGCGCCGCGCTCTGCGGATTGAAACGATTCCGCGAAGCTGTCCCAGCCCTTGAAAAATCGGCGGAGATCTATCGTCAACTGGGCCCTGTATATACTCATACGGCTGCCCGGGTCCAGGCTATGCTGGTTCGGGCGCAAAAGCCGTGAGGCCATCCAGCCGGGTCTCGACTTGTGTTAGTTTGTGAACTGGAATGCAACTTTCCAAAGTGTCCAGAGCCAGCCTATTAATCGCCACCCTCGGTTTGTGCGCGCAGGCGCAACACACCCCGGCGAAGGAAGCACAACCAATTGAGGCGAAGGGCCTGCCGCCCAGAGCGGCCCCCACCGACTATCAAGCCCAAGCCAAGGCCGGCAATGTGACCATCGCGGCCGAATTCAAAGGACACGCCGTCCCCACCGAGGAAGCGACTTTCACTGCGGAAGAGTACGTCGTAGTCGAAGTGGGGCTGTTCGGTCCGCCTGACGCCAAGACTAGAATGACGACCGACGATTTTTCGCTCCGCATCAACGGCAAGAAGACGGCCCTGCCGAGTCAGCCGTACGAGTTAGCCTTCAAGTCGCTCAAGGATCCGGAATGGGCGCCTCCGGCCCCCGCCGAAGGGAAATCGAAGACCAGTTTCGGCAGCGGCGGAGGTGGTGGAGGAGCTGGTGACAACGGCCCACCTCCGGTGGTACACATGCCGATGGATTTGCAGCGCGCTATGCAACAGAAGGTGCAGCGTGCCGCATTGCTCGAGGGAGATCGCGCGCTTCCCCAAGCTGGGCTGATTTTCTTCCAGTACCGGGGCAAGGTGGAAGGCATCCATTCCATCGAGCTGATTTACTCGGGCGCCGCCGGTAAGGCTATTCTGGCGCTCCAACCCTAACCGGGAGTGTGCTAGAGTCGCCAAGTATGAAGACACTTGGCCTTCTGTTGGTGTTCGCGCTTGGCGCGTTGGCGCAGAAAATCGAAATTGAGTTTGACCAGAGCATCGACTTTACCAAGTACAAGACCTTTGCCATCCGTAACGGGCGGCTGAACAGCAAGAACCCGTCACTCAATAGCGACCTGGTGAAGAAACGCATCGAGGCCGACATTGAGCGATACCTGACGGCCAAGGGCCTCACTTCCACCACGGACGCGTCGGATCTTAACATTCGCTACACGCTGGGGGCGGTGCGAGCCAGCAAGCCCGAGGCGTTTCCAGCAGGCTGGCGCGGCTGGGGCACCCGAATCGTGAGAGTGCCGTTCACCGAAGGCACGCTGGTGATCGATCTGCGCGATCCGAGCACCAAGTCGCTGGTGTGGCGCGCCATCGCCCGAGAAGAAAAGAGCGATGCCAGCAAGATCGAAGGCAAATTAGACGATATGGTGCGGAAGTCCATCGATAAGTACCCGCCGAAGCCGAAATAGCCCTTTGAATGCAACGAATCGCAATTCTGGGTTGCGCGCTCTCGATCCCGCTTCTCGCTCAGATCGCGCGGCACGACCAAGGCCCCGTCGACCCAGCTTTCAAAATCGGCTACATCACGTTGATTCTAAAGCCATCAGCGAGCCAGCAAGCGGCGCTCGAGCGGCTACTGGAAGAACAGCAGGATCGATCGTCGGCGAACTACCATCGGTGGCTGACGCCGGAGCAGTTTGGCGACCGCTTCGGCCTAAGTCGAAGTAACTACAGCACCATAGTCGCGTGGATTGAGGCGCAGGGTTTTCAAATTGAAAATCGCGCGAGGGCCAGAAATTGGGTGGCGTTTAGCGGAACGGCTGGGCAGATCCAACGGGCGTTTCATACCGAGATTCACCTCTATGTCGTTGATAATGAGACACATTATGGCAATGCGACCGAGCTCCGGATTCCCGAGGTTCTGCGAAATCTGGTGAGCGGCGTCCGCGGTTTGGACGACTTTTGGAACAAGCCAAGTCGTGTGTTTCCACAGTTTACGACGCCGGCCGGAGTGAACCAATTGGCGCCGGACGATTGGGCCACCATCTATAACGTCTTACCGCTCTATGGGATAGGGATCGACGGCACGGGCCAGAGAGTCGCAATCGTCGGAAGGTCGGCTTTTAACCGCGCATTTCTGGACAGTTTTCGCCAAATATTCGCCCTCGGAACGGGCAATTTAGAGGTACATTTGGTCGGTCCAGACCCAGGAATCACCAACGCGGCGGGAGAAGCGGCCCTGGATGTGGAGTGGGCCGGTGCGATCGCGCGCAACGCCACGGTGGTTTACGTCTACGCGAACAACTTCAACGATGCGGCGCAGGCGGCGGTGGATCAAAACCTGGCGCCGGTGATGAGCGAGAGTTTCGGGATTTGCGAACCACAGAGCGCACCGGGCTATCGCTCCATCGCGCAGCAAGCCAATGCGCAGGGAATCACGTGGTTGGCTTCGTCGGGCGATTCCGGCGGCGCGGATTGCGACCCGCACGGGTTCTTTGGCGCATCGGGAAACTCAACGAGCGCCGTCAGCGGACCGGCAGTCAGCATGCCGGCGAGCTTTCCGGAAGTCACGGCCGTTGGCGGAACGCAGTTCAACGAAGCTGGCGGCCGGTATTGGAGCAGCAGCAATAATTCGCACGGCGGCTCGGCGATATCCTATATACCCGAGGTGGTTTGGAACGAGACGGGAGTTGGCGGATTGCTGGCCAGCGGAGGCGGCGCGAGTATCTATTTTCCGAAACCGGCGTGGCAGGTGGCGCCTGGCGTCCCTGCGGACAACGCCCGCGACGTGCCCGACATTTCATTCAGCGCCGCGGGCAATCACGATCCTTACATGGTTGTGAACGCGAATGGCCAGAGGGCTACTGGCGGCACGTCGGCCAGTTCGCCGGCGTTTGCCGGAGTGGTGGCGTTGCTCAATCAATATGTGGTCTCGCAAGGGATGCAGGCTGCGCCGGGGCTGGGGAATATCAACCCGCAGTTGTATCGGCTGGCCCGCATCAATCCAGGCATCTTTCACGACATCGTGCAAGGGAACAATATGGTTCCGTGCGTCGCGCTCAGTCCCGGCTGTTCCAATGGCACGATCGGTTTCAATGCCGCACCGGGATACGATCTGGCGACCGGATTGGGATCGATCGACGTATATAAACTGGTCACCGGCTGGAACGCGGCTACGGTTGGCTCCTCCACCACGCTGTCGGTCAATCCCGGCAGCATCACGCTCGGCGATTCCGTTCAATTGACAGCAACGGTTACTTCCGCGACCGGCACTCCCACGGGTACCGTTACCTTCTCCACTGGCAGAACAATTCTGGGTATCGCGACGTTGGTAAATTCCGGTGGAGTGGCGATGGCTACGCTGACCGTCACCGGCCCGCGCGTGCCGGTTGGGAGCACATCCATCATCGCGACTTACGGTGGCGACAGCGGCTTCAACGGATCCAGCGGCTCCGCGGTGGTTCGTGTTACGGCGCGATCGCCTGGGTCCGGCGTGGTTGTTTCGATCACGCCCAATCCCGCGCACGGAGGGCAGGCGGTCAAGGTATCGTTGACGGAGGAAAACGGCGTCGGCACGACGATCACCGGTTGGACCATCAATGGCGTCGATAACACTTTCCGGTTCGCGACGGATTTCGGGAGCAACACGCTACAGGCTCTGGGGACTCTGTCGGCGTCGTTTTCAACTGCGGCGGGATTGGGCATCGGCGCGACGCGTCTCTACGTGTTCACGGGCGTGGATGCCGATGGACGGAAGTGGACCGGGCAGTACACGCTGACGCTAGTGGGTCCGTTGAGTCTTCCAGGAATGATGTTGTCTAGCGCGCCCGCGACTGTGCAGCAGAATCCGGCGGCGGACCCCTCGTGCCAATGGTCGCAGCAATTGCTTCTGCAGGAAAAGACCGGACTCGAAGTGCAACTCACCAAGCTCCTGGCGGGCGGCGTGGACTGGACCGGGCGGATGCAGCAGCTTTTCGGAACCACGCGTCTTGCTGCGTTGGGGAGTCTGCAGGCACAGGTTTGTTGGGCGGGTAGCAGTCCGCCTGCGTCGTCGGTCGATTTCGAAATAGATGGCGTGGATCAAACGGGAGATCCGGTAACGGCAACGGTCACGGCATCGTTTGTGGGGGCAGCGTCCAACCCTGGTACATTTTCGGTGTCGAAAAACTCAGTGGCCTTGACAGGCTCTTCGCCGATCGCGATAGATACCATCGAGCTGAACTTCACTGGAAGCGGCCAGGCATGGACTGTCTCAGTGTTCCCATCGAATCAAGCCACCGCTTGGTTGCTGGCGAATCCTTCCTCTGGGACTGGCTCCCAATCTGTGAACGTCGGGGCTTCGAGCTTCGGCCTGTCCAACGGCGTCTACAATGCAACGCTGGTTTTTCAGGCAACGAACACCATTCCGCAAGTTATCGAAGTGCCGGTGGTTTTCACCGTGGGCGCTACTTCGTCGGCGATGAGCATCGGTGGCGTCACCAACGGCGCGTCATTCCAGCAGGCTGCGGCGCCCGGCATGATCCTGAGCGTGTTCGGCACTGGTCTCGCTCCATCGCCGCAAGCGGCCGGCAGTTTGCCGCTGCCCCAGAGCATGGCCGGTGTATCGGCAACGGTCAACGGAATAACTGCGCCGTTATATTACGTATCTCCCGGACAGTTGAATATCCAGATACCGTATCAGGCCGGAGCGGGCGCGGCGGTTTTGGGAGTGAACAACAACGGACAGTTGGCGTCGTTCATTTTTACGGTGTCGCCAACCGCGCCAGGCATATTCGCTGATGCGGCTCGCGCCTTGGTGCCGACTTCCAACGGAAAGCCCGGCGATATTTTGATTCTGTTCGTAACGGGCGAGGGCGAGGTGACGCCGCCGCTCGCGACCGGTGCATCGCCTTTCTTCGCCACGCCGCTAGGGCTGCTGCCGCAGCCGGGACTTCCGCTCGGCGTGACCGTCGGTGGAGTTGCCGCGACCGTGGTCTTTGCCGGTATACCTCCGGGTTTGGCCGGAGTGACGCAAGTCAATTTCGTGATTCCGAACGGTGTCCCTCCGGGGGTGCAGCCGCTGCTGGTGACAGTGGGCGGTGTTCGGAGTGTGGCGGCGAATCTTACTGTGACGCCTTGACGCACCGTCTAAAGCATGTGCCACCAGTTGCTGACTAGGTTAGTTAACTCCTGCTATTTTCACTGGGGGAATGGCGGAGAGGTACTCGTAGATGGCGCGGATCTGGCGGGGCGACATGTTGGCATACGCCGGCCATGGCATAACTTGGAGCAGTGGGCCCATCTGCGGGTGGGCTTTGTCGAAGTCGGTGCCCTTGGTGAACGCCTCCTGGAACATGTCGAAAGTCATCCCAGCCGGCATGCCGTTCGACTCCGGCGTCAGATTGCGCGAAGTGAATGGGCCGAAGGCCATGCCGCCGCCAAGATAGCGCGCTGTGTTTACTTGCTTGGGCTGGCCCAGATACGGGCTCCCGCCGGGCGCATACGCCGGACTGGTGTGACAATCGCTGCAACCCGCCACCGCGTTGACTAAGTAGCTTCCCCAGCCGACCAGAAACGGGTCTCTTCCCGCGAGATTGAGCGGCACGGGCGCGAGTTTGTAGCCAGTCGCAATGTCATCGAAAGGCAACGCCGAGAACGCATCGTCGGCCTTGGCGGGGCGCGTCAGCCAGAATGTACTGGCCACGAAAGTCAAGAAAACGGTAAGCATCAGCACTCTCTTCATGTTTGGTTCTCCTCTTTTCAATACGTAACTGTCACTCCAGTATCTTTGTGACACTATAGTGTCACTAGAGCACTCCTGTATACTATACCTATGCCGCAGAACAGTCAAGAGGGAGGGAGGGCGCGACAGAAGCGCCGAATGCGAACGCTGCTGCTACGGGCAGCGGCAACGTTAGTGGAACAAGGCAAAGCGCCTTCGGTAACCGAGGTCGCCGATGCCGCCGAGGTATCGCGGAGGACCGCCTATCGATATTTCCCGACCCAGGAGCAGTTGTTGACCGAGGTCTCGCTGGAGCGGCTCAGGCCACAAGTCCAAGCCGCGCTGAGCCGTTTGGCGGAGGGCCGGTCTCCTGCAGAGACGCTGGATGCAGCGATCGCGGCGATTCAGGGGCTGGCTGTTGAAAATGAGGCGCTGCTGCGGACCATCGTGCGCCTTTCACTGGACAGGCGCCTGGGCGAACAGCAGAACAAGCGACGGAAACGCGCTCCAGTCCGCGGTTCACGGCGCGTGGACTGGATCGAGGCCGCGCTGGCGCCCGCTCGCCCACTGCTGGCACCGTCACGCTATGAGCGGCTGGTATCAGGTATAACCCTCTGTCTGGGAATGGAATCTCTAATCGCTCTGCAGGATGTCCGGGCTCTCACGCCGGCTCAATCGATCGAGATATGCCGCTGGGCAGGGCGAGCAATGTTGGATGCGGCGTTGCGCGAGCAGCGCAATTCGAAAACGCGCGCGGCGGATGGCCGACGTCGGAAACGTCGCCGGTTGTAGCAGTCATCTTTTCGTTGGCCCTGACCACTTGTTCTCCTTCACTCGTCGCCTCAAAACGCATCACCAGCGGAGCGGCTGGCGCCATCGGGCTGTTTCAATACATCCTTGCGCAAGAAGTTTTGTCCGATTTCGATGGACTCGGCGGCGGCGGAAAAGCAGGGTCTCTCGATCCGATTCTGAGATTTCCTTTTTTACGCTTCGTTTGGTTTTGTGGTGACTTCGCCGGTGGCGATCGCCGGCGTGCTGCTGGTGTTCTGCTATCTGATTGTACCGTCGATGGCGCGATGCTGTATGCCAAGTGGATTGGTCTGCGGCAGGCGATCGGGTGGATGATGGGGACGCTGGTGTCGGCGCTGAGCGCGTATCTTTCGCTGAAGATCGATTGCCAACTGGGGTGACGATCGTGTGTACCTTCGGGATGGTATTGATCCTGATGGCGGTGTTTCGGGAGGTGGTGCGTCGGGCCGTGGGGTAGTCCTGTTATTGGGCATCGATAGCTATCTCGACCTGGTCGGCGTGCGCGACAATGGCGCGCCACGCGACCAGCGGGATGCATCCCGGCTCTCCGTCCTCCTCGCCGGTTGCCAAGCGTCGATACTTTTCGAGCCAGTAGACAAGCCACGGCTTCGTATTCGGCGTGAGGCCGGTGCTGTCGTCTAGTTGAGCCTCGAGCTTTCGGACGCGCCTTCTGAGATTTGACATCGCGTTCCTTGAGAATCCTTAAGCCGGTTCACCAACATCGCTCCATCTACCTTGTGCGACGCAGGCTCTCAACTCCTCGCTATGTATTCCCAGCGCCCGCGCCATCGTCTCGGCCAACCGAGCTGCGCCATTATCCTCATTTCCGCAGGTGAGTGCGCCGTCGCTAAGACCCCACTACCTAAATTTGGCACGGATCGTGCAGAAGTGCTGTAATAATCACGCTCCCGCACCGTCTCCTCTTGTGTGAGGCTAGATTCCAGATGATCCTTACCGGCACCTTGATCCAGGACATCCGATATGGTGCGCGCATGCTGTACCGCAACAAGGGCTTCACCACTGTCGCCGTTCTTGCGCTCGCCCTCGGCATCGGCGTCAACACTGCCGTTTTCACCGCCTACAAAGCGATGGTTGCGCGAGTTCTAGACGCTCGGGATCCGGGCAGAATGGTCAACGTCGCACTGAAGCGCGACTCGGGCGCCGCAGCCGCCAACTTCAGCTATCCGGACTACGAATCCTTTCGCGACTCCGTCCACTCTTTGAGGTCCCTAATCGCGTACACCGTCGAACGCCCCAGATTCTCCGCCATTGGCGGCTTCGTCAGCCAACGGATCGCCGGTGGCTCGGGAGCTGGAAGGCTGGGGCTGCGCAACTCCAGCGTTACAGCGAACGCGGAGTTCGCCACCGCCTATGCGGTCTCCGAAAATTATTTCCAGGCACTCGGCGTAGCGCCCATCCGTGGCCGCTCCTTCGAATCGATGAGTCTTGCGGAACTCGCCGCTTCCCCCTCCGTTCTCATCGCCGAAAACTATTGGCAGAGGCGATTTGCCGCAGACCCGTCGATTCTTGGAAAAACGATTTATCTGAACGGCGTGGCCATGACCATCGTTGGCATCGCACCGCATGATTTCGTCGGCACGAGCATCGCTGCCCCCGATTTCTGGCTTCCCATGCACCTCGAGCCGATGATCCACGCCGACGACAATTGGCTGACCGAGCGCGAGCACCTGTTCTGCCGTATCTTCGGCCGGCTTGCTCCCGGTGCGACCATCGCCCAAGCTCGCGCCGAAATGAATCTCCAAGGCGATCGGCTCCGGGCGCTGCACGATCCCCGGTCCGAGTCGGCGAAGCCAGCCACGATCATGGTGTGGCCCGGTTCGCCGTTCCCGCTCCCCATTAGTCAGTATCCCGGACTGACTCTCAGCATCGCGTTCATCATGGTTGCGGCCGCAATGGTGCTGGCCATCGCGTGCGCCAACGCCGGCGGACTCCAACTCGCGCGCGCCCGCTCGCGCCAGAACGAAATGCAGACTCGCTTGTCACTGGGCGCCAGCCGGTGGCGCATCGTTCGTCAACTGCTGACCGAAAGCGTTCTCCTCGCGTCGCTCGCTGGAGTTTTAGCGCTCTTGGTCACTTGGGCACTCCTTCGAGTAGCCGCCAATTTTGCCTCCGAAGCGTTGCCCGCCGACATCGGCACCCTAGTCTTCAACGTTAGGCCCGATGCTGCGATCCTGGCGTATGTCTGCGGCATCTCACTGCTCGCTGCGCTCCTGTTCGGACTGGCACCGGCGCTCGACAGTTCACGGTCCGCGATCATCTCCGCGGCCAGAGGCAGCACCTCATCGGCGCGCAGCCGCCGGTTGCAGGACATTCTTGTCGCCGCACAAGTTGCCCTTTGCCTGGTGCTGATGATCTCCGGAAGCATGCTGATTCGTAGCTCCATCAATTCTCTGACCATGGAAACTGGTTATGAGAGCAAACGTGTCATCGATCTGGAATTACAGTTCCCTGAATCGCGCAAGTACACCGCCTCGCGAAAGTCTGAAGTAATCCGCGAGCTGCGCACCCGACTTGCCGCCGTGCCCGGAGTGACGTCCATCGCCGCCGCTAAGCCGCCAGGCAACATTTTTGCGTTTACCGCGACCGTTGCACTGGATGCAGCGGAATCGTCGGCGCACAACATGCATTTGATCCGGTATACCTGGATTGGGCCGAACTACTTCCAAACCGTTGGGATCCCGCTGGTATTGGGCAGCGGATTTTCATCGCTGGCGGGACGCGAGCCATCCATCATTGTCAGCGAATCCGTCGCGCAACAGCTCGCTCCAGGCCAGAATCCAATCGGCAAGATCGTCCGGCTCGGCCCGACCGACGAAAAACTCCGTTCTACGAGGGAGCTGACCGCCGACGGTCCGTCTTATCAAATCATCGGCATCGCCCGCGACACGCGCGGATTCGATCTCAACGGCACTGACGCCCGCATTATTTATCTGCCCCTGCCCGCGGAACGACTCGCCGCCTACCCGACCCTGATCCGTACCCAGTCCGGCGCAGCTTTGGTAACTCGCGCGCTCGATGCCGTGATTGCTTCCGTGGATCCTGAAGTGGCCGCG
The DNA here is from genome assembly GCA_035632375.1 of Bryobacteraceae bacterium. Classification (GTDB taxonomy): domain Bacteria; phylum Acidobacteriota; class Terriglobia; order Bryobacterales; family Bryobacteraceae; genus Palsa-89. Next base: position 19,046 of record DASQGY010000357.1, read on the forward strand.
ACCGCTTCCACGCTCGACGACCAGCTTCGCCAATCGGCCTCGTTTATCGCCTCAACCATCGCTGCCGCGGTGGCGACCGCAGTCGGCCTGTTGGGTCTTTTTCTCGCCTTGATGGGCATCTACGGCACGATTAGCTACATTGTCGCCCTGCGAACGCGCGAAATCGGTATCCGTATGGCCATCGGCGCGCAAAAGCGTCACATCCTCGCCCTTATCCTGGGCGAGAGCACACGCCCAGTGGTTGGCGGACTGCTGGCCGGCATGCTCCTCGCGGTCGGCGCGTCGCGCCTGCTGCACGGCCTTCTGTTCGGACTCGACACCATCGACGCCCTCTCCTTTGCCGGCGTCTCGATCCTGTTCCTAACCATTGCGCTCGTTGCCGCATATCCCCCGTCGCGACGCGCCATCCACGTCGACCCGTCGGACGCCCTCCGTTACGAATGACCGCTCGCACTGTTGGACTGGATCTTTGTTGGAGGCGGACGCTTTCGCCATCTACGTTTCATATACATCGCAACGTTAAGACACATTATCGGTAGCTTACCAGCTAGTACCAGTCGTATCGCCAACGCGGCCGGAGGCCGACAAACGGACGCAGCGCGGGCAGAGAAGTAAAATCGAATCGAACATTGATGCTGGCCAGATCGTCAGGAAGTTTCAATTCCTTTCAGCGAACTACCGATGTCGTCGCCACCGGGCTTATTTGACCCGCGATACTTAGACTGATGGGCACGTTATCGCCGGGAGGCACTCCCGGCGGGACTTGCGAGTTCACCTGATACAACCCCACGAATCCCGGCGCCAGACCAGCAAAGTACACTGGCGCCGCCTGTCCACCAATGCTCACTGTGACCGGTGAAAGCGTCTGAGCGGGCGGCGAGCCCGGACTGGTACCGCCGTCCGGAACGTTCTGGTCGGTCACCCCCAGGCCAGCACAATACACCACAATCACGTCACCCGTTGTGACCGGCTGCTGCGGCGAGACCAGGAAGGGAGGATCGGTTCCGCGATATGCCTGTACGATGGCTGCTCCACCAGCCAGGAAGATAGCGGGCTGTGCCGGCGCCACTTCCACCGGAACCGGTACAGAATAGGTAAGGCCGCGCTGGATCAACACCTGGTGCGTAGTGTTGACAGCAATACCGAATGGTACTTGCGCGTTGACCTGGCCCGGGCCGGCGTACAACAGGGGTAATGATTGCCCGGCCATGACCAACGTGGTGTTCCCAAGTTGGGTCGGAAGCGGCACGGTTTGGGCAGACTGCGCCCCGTCGGCAAGGCGCGACCCATAAACCGTGATTAGGCCCCCTGGCGCTAACGGTACATAGGATACGGCAATCGCGCTGCTGACCACGCCGCTACTGCTCACTATCGGCGGGTCCTGCTGGGTTAGGAATTCTCCAATGAGTTGTCTGGATCCATTTAACTGCGCCGCTGGATTTGCGGCAGTCAATGTGATCGTCACTTGGGACTTCGAGCCCGAACCAGTCTGCCAGGTTCCCTGCCAGCGTCCATCCTTCAACGATTGCAAGGCGAGCGGAGCATCGCCGTTGGAAAACGAGACGGATACGGCACCCGTGGTTAGCGGATTTCCGCAGTCGTCGCGCACGTCTGCCAGCAGCGCCACCGGCCAGCCTGCCGATACCTGGAATTGCTGGCCGAGCGTAGTGAGCGCGGGGACCAGAGTCGTGGCGGTGCAGGCAGGCGCCGTCTGTAAGCCAGCGGTGGAGGTTCTCGGAGTCGCCGTGACGACGAATGTCAACCTCACGCTGCGCACGCGGCCATCGGAAAACTGGAACGTAAACGGGATCGTGGTCGTACCCTGTGGGAGTCCGCTCAACAAGGGCTGCACTACGATACGAGCCGGCGCGTTGGGCGCAACTGCGCCGTTGCCGGGAACCATAATTACACCCGTACCTGCGGCTGCCACCTGGTACGTCTTCGCAGTTCCAGTCGAGTTGTAAATCATCAGATTCTGCGAACTCGGGATCTGCCCTTGTGCGTACGAGAAGATCAGCTCCGCTGGCTGGATGAGCGCACCGACGTCCGACCCGGCCGGGAGAACCTGGAGAAAAGCGGTAACCACCTGAGGAGTGTTTGCCGCGCCTGGGGCGTCCACGCGTATCTGTCCGTAGTAGCTGCCCGCCTTGAGTCCAGTTGGGTTGACGCTGACCGAAACTGTGGAAGGCGCTTGGGCGGGATCGCTGACACCAGCGCTGGGCGTGGCCATCAGCCATTGTTGACCGCCGGAAAGAGTCGACGTGGACACCGAAAAGTCGACTGTGCCCGCACCGGCGTTCAGCACGGCGAAGGATTGAGGCGGAACGATTCCACCCTGTTCCACTGCCGTGAAAGCCAGCCCGGATTGCGAGAGTAGAATCGCCTTCGGGTTCGCGCTGACGGCCAGGTTCAGAGGAAGCTGTACAGTATCGCCGTTTGCTCCGCTAATGGTCAGTGTCCCGCTATACGTCCCAGCGGCCAGTCCAGTTGGATTCGCAGTCACGTTGACCGCCACTGATTTTCCCGCCGATGCTGTCCCGCTAACGGGTGTGACGGAAAATCCGCTCCCAGTGACTGTCGCGGTGAATGGGAGCGCTCCACCGCCCTGATTCGACACGTTAACTATCTGCGAGCGCGGCGCTCCCCCGGCGGGGAACGCAAAAGACAAGTTGGTGCGGTCCAGAGCCAGTCTTGGTGGTTGTGCCGCATCGATCGTGAAGGTGATACCAATCGAGATCTTTGCCGGAATTGCGTCACCCGGTGCGATGTTGATGGTTGCCGAATAGCTTCCCGCGGCCAGCTTGGCCGGGTCTGCGGCCACGTCGATCAAGCGCGGCGTTGCGCCGGAGCTCGGCGATACTGATAGCCAGTTTCCGGTCCCCGCTGTGTCGACGGTGATGCTAAAGGGAAGTCCCGTGATGGAACCTGCAAGCACAATCGACTGAGGCAACGTGAGAGCTCCACCGCTCGACCCATGGAAGGTCAGTGTCGCCGGAGTGGCGGTGAACGATGGCGGAGACGCCAGCACAGCGCGGACGCGCTGATTACCCGTGTCGGCTATATATAGAGTACCCGCTGCATCCACCGCAAGGTGAGAGCCCGGGGTGAGGCTCAAATTCGCTTTCGTCGCGAGCCCGCCATCGCCCCCAAATCCGAATCCGATGTTTCCGCTGCCGGCAACGGTAGTGATTGTGCCGTCCGGTGCAACCCGGCGTACGACGCTGTTCCTGGTGTCGGCGACGAAAAGGTTCCCTGTTGTGTCAAAGGCTAAACCACTGGGAGCAGCGATGGAGGCGCTCAGCGCCGGTCCGCCATCGCCGCTGGTTCCGGTGCCGCCGTTGCCGGCGAAAGTGCGGATCACGCCGTCCGCGGCAACTCTCCGAACTCGATTGTTGCCCGTGTCGCTGATGTAGAGGTTCCCCGCCGCGTCCGTGACTACTCCGCTCGGCGCATTCAGCAGAGCCTGAGATGCCGGACCTCCGTCGCCTCCGAAACCGGCGGCTGAGCTTCCTGCGATTCTCGCGGCGGTCTTCTGGTCCGAACGGTAGACCGAGTTATCGACATTACCGTCGGCGTTTGTAAAGTACAAATTGCCTTTCGGGTCCAACGCGACATCTTGGAGACCGAAGAACGATTTTGCCACGGAACTGATGGTGCCATCCACGGTAATCTTGCGCACCGCGCCGCGGCCGGATTCGGCGATCAATAGACTGCCGGCGTTATCGGCTGCGAGGCCTATCGGCGCCAGAATCGATGCCTGATTGGCTGGCCCGCCGTCACCATTATTGCCGTTCAGGCCTGATCCTACTGCTGCTCCGCCGGTTCCGGCGATAGTAGTGACCACACCACCGCTTAGCTCCCGAATCCGCCCGCCGGTCAGATCGCTGATGTACAGATTGCCTGAGGCATCGAGCGCCAAACCGGACGGCGAGTCGAATGTTGCATTCTGGGCCGTTTGAGAGCCTGCTGTGAAGCGATAGCCTCCATTGCCGCCGGCACGAGAGATGACGCCGCCCGCCGATATCTTGCGAATTCTGCCGCTGAACTCTCCGACAATGACGTTCCCCGCCGCGTCGGCCGCCAGGGCCGCGAACGCAGAGATTTGGGCGTTAACGGCTAGACCGCCGTCCCCGCTGACTCCCGCCGTTCCCGTTCCGGCAACCAGGAGCGGAGCGCCGTTCGGAACGTATCGATATATCCGTGCTGTCGCCACGTGGTAATAGATGCCACCGCTCGGATCCACCGCGATGGCGTCCAGGCTGGCGAGATTGGAAACAAGTGTGGTGATGATGCCCGCGGGGGTGATCTTACGAATTCGCTGTCCATCCCGTTCTCCCACGAGCAGATTACCCGCGGGGTCGAAGGCGATGCTGAGTGGATAATTTAGCTGAGCGGCGAGCGCCGGCCCGTTATCGCCCGTATCGCCTGCGGAGCCCGTTCCCGCGACCGTGGTAACGTTTCCGTTCGAGTCAACCATCCGAATCCGATGATTGCCGGCCTCGGCAATATATACATTTCCCGCAGCGTCTATTGCCAGGCTGGACACATTCAGCGTGGTAGCGACGGTAGTAATAATACCGGCCGGACTCACCTTGCGAAGTCGGGTGTTGTCCTGAACGTAGAGGCTTCCATCGTGGCCCACAGCCACCGCGGTGGGAAAGACCAGCCCGGCGCGATCCGGGGGACCACCATCGCCGGAGAAAACGCAGATCCCGTTTCCAGCCGCGAGGGTTAATGTTCCGCCGGGAGCAATCTTCACCACGAGGCAGTTGCCCCGGTCGACTGCGAAGACATCGCCAGCCGCGTCCACCGAGACGTTGATGATTGGCCCCAGCGGTGCATCAACACCGATGATAGGTGTCACAGGGAAGATCCAATCAGTGCCGGCGATCGTAGTGATCACTTGCGCACGACAGGTCGTCCAAGTCGTGAAAATTTGTGCGAGTAGAATTAGCGCACGTACTATCACTCCGCGCATTGGGAGATGTTAGCATGGCTATCAGCATTTCCGCCGGCTGATTAGCTAAAAGCTCGGCCACGTGATCTCACATTATCGGCGTCTATTTGGCGCGGAGCACCGGCCCTTCATTAGGACATCTGATCAGGAAGCCCGCGACGGACGCTTGTTTTGCCCAGACTCTATGCGCGGACTCTCCGGTTGGCACCCGGTATCTCTTGTCGATAGATGCTTGACAGCCCCACGGTAAGGGCTGCCTGGCGCGCATACTATCTGGCTGGACGTCTTTTGCCCGCCTTGGCGTCGACGCCGGGGGCGTCGATGAAAACGGCGTCCACCGCGCGCGTGGCGGCAATCCCCTGACAGGACCGTTCTATGTGGAAGGCGCGTGGCCGGGCGATACTCTAGTCGTGCATCTGGAGCGCGTTCGTTTGAATCGCGGTACGGCAGGCAGCGGAACCGGGATTGTCCCAAGCGCGCTCGGGCCGGGCTATTTCTGCAATCTGAAGATGGAAGAGCATTTCTCAGGCGAGTGGGAGCTCGATCGCGATTACGGCGTGGCGCGTCCAGCCAAGCCGTCGGAGCACATGAAGGACTACACTGTCCCGCTCAAGCCGATGCTGGGATGCATTGGCGTCGCGCCGCCTCAGGAAAAGTCGTTCCGCTCGGGATATCTCGGACCTTGGGGTGGCAACATGGATTATCGCGAGTTCGCCGAGGGCGTCACGCTCTACTTCGGCGTGAATCATCCAGGCGCGTTGCTGTTCCTAGGTGACGGACACGCCGCGCAAGGCGCGGGCGAGTTGACCGGCGACGCGCTGGAGACTTCGATGGAATTTCCGTTTTCCGTGGACTT
>DASQGY010000358.1:0-9026 GCA_035632375.1 Bryobacteraceae bacterium
GCCGCCCCCCCCCCCCCCCACGCCCCCGTCGGCCCGTACTACTAGACGTGAGAATCGTTGCAACCTGCGACGATTTGTGGGGCAGCCATTCCTGGCTATGCCGAAAGATTCACGGCGGGCGAGATCGACGACTCGTGAGCGACGAAACGAGTGAGAGCCAATCCACCTGGACCGCGCGCGAATATCTCTCCTACTTTGCTCGCATTCGCCGAATCGACGACGCGCCCCGCCAAGTCGAGCGCATTCTCGACGATGTTGGCCTGGACGCCCGCTTTCGCGGCAAGCTCATCGGAACGTACAGCACGGGAATGAAGCGCCGCGTCGAGATTGCGCGAGCTCTGATGGGACGTCCCAAAGTGCTATTCCTCGACGAGCCCACGCGAGGGCTCGACCTTCCCGCCAAACGCGAAACCTGGAACCTGCTTCGTCGGCTTGCGGCGGAAGATCAGGTCACCACCTTCCTTAGCAGTCACGACGCACAGGAAGTGCGCAGCCTCTGCGGCGAAATCAGCGTGATTGCCAGCGGCCGGATTGTATACACGGGCGTCACCCGCGACCTTGGCGCCGATCTGGACACCTTCGAGGAGCGCTTGATCGAGCTGCTCAAGCTGAGTAACGGAGCGCGCGCGTAAAAATGCCCGGACGGCCACAGGGCTGGAGCCCATGGCAATCACAATGGTCTGACATATCTGCTGCTAGCTCTGATGCGGCCTTCCTGTGCTCGACTTCGGAACTCACAAAACCTCGATACCTGCCGGCCACCCCCATATCCAAAACCTCGATGACACGCCTTGCAAAAAAAACTTTCCCATTCCCAATCAAGTGCTTAACCGCGAATCGCCAAATCAAAACTCCACCCGTTCCAAGCCCATCTGCTATTCTGACCGGGACCTCCGCGCCACGGAAAATCTCTCCCCTAGGCAAACTACGTGGCGCATCGCATCTCAGAACCAAAAAAACACGCCTCCAGGTAAAATATCCGTGGAGGCCCCATGACCATCAGCGAAACTCTGCTCCCGGAATTCGACCAGGAAATGGCTAACACCCGCAAGCTGCTCGAGTGTGTGCCCGACGGCAAGTGGGACTGGAAACCGCACCCCAAATCCATGACCCTCGGCCGTCTCGCCGGTCACGTCGCCGAGCTTCCCGGCTGGGCCACGAACACCATCCGCCTCAGCACCCTAAAGATAGACCCCACCGATGCGAGCTTCCAGCCGTTCTTCGCCAAGTCGCGCCAGGACCTCGTCGCCACCTTCGACAAGAACGTCGCCGAAGCCCGCGACGCCATCGCCGCCGCCACCGACGATCATCTCCACCAGATGTGGTCCCTCGAATTCGGCGGCAAAACCGTCATGTCCATGCCTCGCGCCGCCGTCCTCCGCAGCGTCGTCATGAACCACCTGATCCATCACCGCGCGCAACTCGGCCTCTTCCTCCGCTTGAATGATGTCGCCATCCCCGGCATGTACGGACCATCCGCCGACGAAGGCCGGATGTTCGCCGGATAGCACCCGCCGCCGTGTTAGCGTAATAGCAGTTCCGTGATTTCAAACCGCACTTTTCTGGCGCTGCCGGATTCAGGGAGAGTCTTGCCTCATCTGCGGCGTGCCACCACCCAAAAGGAAAACGCATGAAAAAACTACTCGTCCTTCTCTTGTCCATAGGCGCCACAGCCAGTTGGGCGCAGCTCTCCACCGATCAAAAGGTTGAGGACTTTCAATCGCTGGTCAGCTTGTACGCCAAGCAATACGCACCTGCTGGGTGGAAGAACCAGCTCTTCCATTACGACCTGTTCAATATCGACCCCTGGCTCGAAAAGGTCCGCAAGTCCGGTACCGATCTCGAGTTCCTCGAGGTCATGGGCGAATACGTAGCCGCCCTCAACGACGCCCACTCCATCTACTTCAATGCTTCCGACTTCGTCGCCGACCTGCGCATCCGCACCGACATTTACGAAGGTAAGGTCCTCATCGACGCCATCGACCGCGCGGCTCTCCCTGCCGCCAAGTTTCCATTCGTAGTTGGCGACGAGCTGGTCTCGGTGGATAACCGCGGCGTGAACGACCTGATCGCGGATTTCTCCCGCTTCTTCAGCGACGCCAACCCGCTCTCCACCGGCCGCGATGCCGCCGGCTTGATCCCGTTCCGCATCCAGCAAATCATTCCGCGCTCCGTAGAGTTGGGAGATACATCTACCGTAGTCATCCGCCGGCAAAGCGGCAATCTCGAAACCTACACCATTCCGTGGGTGAAGTCCGGTACGCCAATTATCAAGGTCGGTCCTGTCCCCACGCCGCATGGCACAGTTCGTGCCGACACTCTCCCCGGCGACGCGACACCCGATCCCGAAGCATTCCTGCATCCTCTCCGATACCTGCAAAGAATGCACCTGCCCACGAAAAAGATGGTGCTCAACTTCGATGGCGTCGGCCCTATCTTCGCCCTGCCTTCAACTTTCAAACAGCGCCTGGGCCGGCGTAGCAGCGATTTCTTTTTCACCGGCACCTATACTTCCGGCGGAAAGACCATCGGATTCATTCGCATCTACGACTTTGACGTGTTTGGCGACTTCAATAACATTCCCGCCGCCGAGGACTCCTTCGACAGCGAGCTCGCCTTCATGAAGGCCAATACCGACGGCCTGGTCGTCGATATCATGCGCAACCCCGGCGGCTTCGGCTGCTACGCGGAGGACCTGATGAGCCGTTTCGCCACCAAGCCCTTCTACGCGCTCAATTTGCAGTTCAGGCCCACCATTTTCGACGTCCAGGGCTTCACGCAATCCGTTCAGGATGCCATCGACTTTGGAGCGGAGGATTGGGTAGTCGCGACGCTCAAAGCGTATCTAGCCGAAATCAATCAGGCGTACAGTGGAGGCGGCATGACTGGGCCACTGCCGGCCTGCGGCATCACCACCACCCGCAACCCGAATCAGGACGCCAACGGCCAGCGCTTCATCTACGACAAGCCCGTGCTGCTTCTCACCGACGAGTTCAGCGCCTCTTCCGCCGATATCTTCGCCGCCCTGTTCCAGGACGCCCAGCGCGGCCAGATTTTTGGTATGCGCACCATGGGCGCCGGCGGAAGCGTCTCCGACGGCAATCCGGCGGGCTACTATTCCGAAGGCTTTGCCGCTGTTACCCAGACCATGGTCGTCCGCGCCAACCCGGTGGTCACGCCAGATTATCCCACCGCGCCCTTCATCGAAAACATCGGCGTGCGTCCGGACATCAAGAACGACTACATGACCGTCTCCAACCTGAAAAACCGCGGCGCGGATTTCGTCACCGCCTTCAACACCGCGATCCTGGCCACGATCGGCAAGTAGCCTTACCTGCCACCTTTTCGCAATAACTTGCCGGCGGATGGTAGCACAGGCTTTAGCCTGTGTATGGCGGATTGCAAACCTGCCATGGTGATAGTTCAGCACAAAAAACGCCCCGGCCTGCTCCTGCTCGCCCTCTGCCTCGCCGCACTGGCTGGCCGGCCAGGATTACTACGCTCGATGCGAGTACAGCAAAGCGCTGCAGGAGTTTGAACTCGTCAACGGGACGCGCCCGGATCCGGAATCGCACGTATCCCTGTCGGACCGGATCAACAGCATCTTCAAGCCCAAGCCGGTCAAGTACGAACCGCCGAGTCGTGGAAACGACTATGTTCTGCAAGCGATCGCGAACTGCAAACTAAAACTGCACATGAAGTAAACTATCGAACCGGAATCTGCACTTCCGCGCTGGTTTGCCCCTGAATGGTCATCGTGACCGGCACTTTGTCTCGTGGAACAACACCCGTCGGCACTTGAACGTTGACCTGGTACAGGCCGACGAAGTTGGGCGCCAGACCAGCGTATGCTACTGGGGCGTTGAGGTTCCCGATGCTCACCGTGAGCGGGGCGGCGGTCAGTAAGGCGCCGGATGCCGCCCCCGGCGTCACGGTTCCCTGCACCGCCCCCAAGCCGGCGGCGAAAATGATCAGGGTGTCCCCGGCATGCGCGGGATTCGATGGGCCGATAAGCGATCCGTTCACATCGACGATCGCCGGCGCTAGTTGCAGGTTGGTAAGAAGAAAGATGGCCGGCTGCGCCGAGGCGACGATGATCCGCTCGGCGCCCGATACCAGATTTCCCTGGGTCAACAGTAACTGGTAATCGGTGTCCGTTTTCAATGTGTAGGGCAGGACGGCGTTCACCTGATTCGGGCTGGCATAGAAAAGCGGCAGATTGACTCCGGCGACGCTGGCTGTCACTCCAGCCAGCGTGGTATCCAGCGGCAGCTTGGGCGCAGCGGCCGCGCCGTTGGCCAGATCGGTCCCAAAAATGGCGATCATGTCGCCGGGCGCGAGCGGCTGGCCGCCGGCGTAGTTCGCGACGTTGACCACGCCTCCGGAATTGATGCGCGGCGGCTTCACATTCGTTGCCCGCGTACTGCCGCTGATGTCGATCGGCTTCCTCAGCCCGGAACTGGATTCCGCGGTTATGGTGATAGTGACTGGCGCCGCCGTCTTTGGAGTCCAAGTGGCGGTCCATTGGCCATCTTCGAGTGAGAGGAGTTGGAGCGGCGGGTCGCCATTGCTGAAATTGGCTGAGACGCGGCCGTCGATCATCGGCGTGCCGCAGTTATCGAGCACTTTCACCACCAGGCTGCTGGGAGCGCCTGCGGGTACGGTGAAACCCTGGCCGAGCACGGTGAGGCTAGGCACCAGGTCCGTTGCTACGCAGGCGGCCTGCGCTGCACTCATCGAATTGCCGCTGGAGCCAGGGGCCTTCGGAAGCACCACCGTGAGGACGTTAATCTTGCGCGTGCTCCCGTCGTTGAAGCTGAGCGAAAGAACGCCTTGTTCCACGGTTGGAGTCAGCAGCAGCGTCGTGTCCGGTTGAAGTACGATGCGGGTCGGAGTTTTGGGATCTACCGCAGCTTCGGTTGGCAGGTAGTTCATCCAATCCTTGCCGTTCGCCGTGGTCTTCTGCGAACGGTAGTTGAGGGTAGCGCCCTTCAGGTTGTAGACCAGCAGGTTTTGCGACCCGGGCGGCGGAGTACCGGCGACACCGGTGAATACCAACTCGCTGGGCTGCACTGCCGGCCCTGGGTCCTGACCGGGATCGAGCACTTCCAGCACCACCGGAATGAACTGTGGGGAGTTCAGCGCGGTTTTCGAGTCCACCTCGATCTGATTGAAATACTCGCCGGGAGCTAAGTTGGCGGCGTTCGCGGTTACAGTCACTGACGGGATGTTCCGTGAATTCGCAACACTGCTTCCAGCGAGCGGGCTGAGCGACAGAAAAATCTGCGCACCAGGCCGTGAGATCACCGTCGCGGTCCAATCCATCGAGCCTTGTCCGGCGTTGAGTACGCTGAAGGATTGCTGCGGCACGACGCCTCCGCCGGCAACCGCGGTGAAAGTCATGCCGGTTTGTGAAAGCCGGATGAGCTGCGGCACGGTAGTGATGGTCATGGTAACCAGGACCGGCATCGCCGCCCCAATGGACGGGGTCACCGTGACGACGCCGGTGTAGGTACCTGGTGCGAGTTGGCCTGGATTCGCAGTCACGTTTATGGAAGCCGGATTGGTCGTGGTTGCGGTGCCGGAAGTCACGTCGACGGACAGCCACTTGATTGCCCCGGTGTTGTCGGCCTTCACCGTGAAGCTGAGCGCCCCTCCGCCGAGGTTTGCGACGGTGAGAGTTTGCGACTTCGCGGCAGTACCGGCCACGAAGGCAAAGGACAGCGAATCCGGTTGGACAAACTGTTGCGGCTGGCCCGGATCGGAGACCGTGAACTGAACGCTCACGTCGGTGGAAGCCGGAATGGCGTTCGGAGTCGTGATGCGGATCGTCTCCTGGTAGTTGCCCGACTTGAGATTGCTCGGATCGGCGGAAATTTCCAGCGTCGCGGGAATGGGCCCGGCGTTCGGGAACAGCTTCAGCCAGGGACTGTTGTTCAATAAGGTTGCAGTGAACGGGAGGCCACTCAGGTCGTTACTGGAGATGCCCAGCAATCGTGGTGCGGTGCGCAAGCCGCCGGAGATACCGGAGAACGACAGAGTTGTGGGCGAAACCTGAACTTTGGGTGGAGCGGCGAAAACCTTGCGGATGCGGTTGTTATTGGAATCGGCGATGTAGAGATTCCCAGCGCGATCGAAGGCAAGGCCGGTTGGCGCGCTCAACAGTGCGTTTACGGCCAGCCCGCCGTCGCCCGAGTATCCTCCTGGTCCCGGGACTCCCGCCACGATGGTGACCACTCCGTTCGAGACGCGGCGCACTACATTGTTAGTGGGCTCGGCGAAGTACAAGTTTCCAGCGGCGTCGACGGCCAATCCACGGGGCGAATTGGCCTGGGTGACGGTGGTGATCTTTCCGCCATCGACTACGCGGATTACGTTGTTCAGAGTGTCCGCAATGTAGATTCGGTTTTGGGCGTCCACCGCAACGCCTTGCGGCCCGCTCAAAATGTCGCTGCCGGCGACGGTGGTGACGGTCAAATCGGGCGCAACTTTGATAACGCGGTCGTTGTCGCGATCGGCAATATAAAGGTTGCCCGCGGAGTCGAGGGCTACTGCGTAAGGGAAACTCAGCCCGCCGGCGATGGTGTTGATGATTCCCTGCAGATCGACTTTGCGGACGCGATTGTTGGAGCGGTCGGCGATGTAGAATCCGGAGTCGTTGGCCGCGACTCCTTGGGGGCCGGAGAGAGCGGCGCCAATGGCCGGGCCGCCATCGCCCGAAAAACCAAAAGCGCCGTTGCCCGCTACGGTGTTGATGATTCCGTCGGTGGTGATTTTGCGAATGCGATTGTTGAGCAGGTCGGCGACGAAGACGTCGCCCAGGCTGTCGGTGGCGACGCTCACTGGCTGCCGCATGGCGGCGCTGATGGCGTTTTGCCCGTCGCCCGAGAAACGATAGGTGCCGTTGCCGGCATAGGTGCGGATGATGCCGTTGGCGTCGACGCTGCGGACGCGGAGGTTGCCGCGGTCGGCGATGAACAGGACTCCTGAGGGACTGATCTCCAGTCCGGCCGGACCGTTCAGCGAAGCGTTGATGGCTGGTCCTCCATCTCCGGAGAGAACGCTCGATCCATTTCCAGCGACAACGGCGACAGCGCCGCCTGGAGCCACTTTCAATACGACCTGCGTAGACCCTTCGGACACGTACAGGTTATTCAGCAAGTCGATGGCCAAGCCTGCCGGGTTCAGGCTCAGACTTCCGTTCGAAGTGTAAGCGGTGGTGATGGTGTTATCTGGCGCGACCTTGCGAATCGCAGCGAGAGCGGCGACGAACACATTTCCCGTGGCATCTAGTTTGACAGCCGCAGGCGTGTTGAGGCTGGCGAGGATCGCAGATCCGCCATCGCCGTTGTTGGAAGGCGATCCGGTCCCGGCGAAGGTGGTCATGAATCCGCCGGGCGTGACTTTGCGAATGCGATTGTTCGCTGAATCGGCGATGTACAGATTGCCGGCGATATCCACAGCCAGGCCGCGCGGCTGATTCAGTTGATTCGCCGTGGCCGGTCCATCGCCGCTGAATCCGGCAACACCCGTTCCGGCGACGGTGGCGATGGTTCCGTCGGGTGCAACTTTTCGCACGCGGTTGTCGGAGGAATCGGAGATGAATAGATTGCCGGCGGCATCGATGGCAAGGCCTTGCGGCGCGCGCAGCGATGCGTTCACAGCCTGGCCCTGATCCCCGGAGAATCCGGGGAGGCCGTTCCCGGCAAAAACTATGAGCGTTCCATCGCGCGCCGCTTGGAGCACCACGTGATTGTCGCGATCGCTGATATAAAGGTTTCCCGCCGCATCCAGCGCGACGTCCTGGACGCTACCGAGAGGCGCGCTGAGCGACAGTAGCCGATTTGCCGGAAATAGAAACTCGGTGCCGGCGAAAGTTCCGATCACTCCTTGCGCGCGTGCTTCGAGGGCCAAGAGAAACAGGGCGACGAGCGCTGCTTTCCTCATGGGTCGGGCTTGTCTTGCGACTGCGCCGGCCTGGGCCCCGATGGCGCTACTTCGGATCGCTGCTGGATTTGGCCCGATGAAGCGGCACCGGTCTGGGTGGGTGCTGTCACGGTGATCGGCAACCCGACCGAAGTATCGTTGGCGGAATTGGTGTCCCCGTCGTTCTGGAGGATGACCGCTACGAAGTACTTGCCTGGCGCGAGCGTCGCGGGGATGATGTTGTTGGTGGAATCCACACTGAAGCTGCCGCGGATCAAGTCGAAGGTTCTGGTATTGATCAAGGTGTCGCTGGTGGTGACGGTGCTCTTCGGTCCGATGTAGACGTTGCGGAAGAAGGTGCCGGATAGGCCGGTGGCTTCTTGAACCGAGTAACTGACTACGATCGGGCTCCCGGCTGCGATGGTGGTTGGACTAATGCTTCTCAAAGTCACGGCCAGGTCAAATGGCGGGCGCTGCGCGATTACGTCAACGGGGAAGGGCCGGGACAGTATTATGTGCGATGGATCCGTATCGCCTTTCACGTTGATGCCAACGGCCACATAATATCTGCCGGGGGTAGTGATGGAATCCGGCAGAGGAATGCCGTCATAAACAAATCCCAGATCGCCCGCGGGCTGAGTGGCATCGGCCGAATCGATCACGGCGTCCGATGAAGTGGGCTGGGGATTCTTGGATACGAACAACGTGTGCGTGAGGGTGCCGGTGAAATGGCCGGGGTTACGGACGGTGTACTCGAAGCGCAGATTGTCGGAAAGAAGGAGCGAGTGCGGTAAGACGTCGGCCAGGTCGATACTAAGCTGCTGGGCCGGCGATGCGGCTCCGACGGCGATAGAAACCGAGTCGCTGGCGCTGCCGAAAGCAAGGACCAGGGGCAGTTGCGTTACGCCGTTCGGCAGGCTGGCGGGCATGCGGATATTGAACTGCGCCAGCCCCACGAAACCGGCCACCAAGCCGGCGAACAAAACATCGCCATTCTGTGCGCCAACGGTGGCGGTGGGATTGATGCGGGCCATCACCAGCGGATTTCCGGGCGTCGCTGCGCCGGTAGCGGGCAGCGGGTTGAAGCCTCCGATGCCGGT